>JAJNBN010000027.1 GCA_021156225.1 Verrucomicrobiota bacterium
GTTTGCTATAACGAGACCGGACGGACCAATTGCGCCATCGATTACCTGCTGCTGATCGGCCAGCGCGCGAGCATGGCGATACTTTATCTGGCTTCGCTTTTCTTCATCTCCTGGCCGCTCACGCTGCTGACGCTGTGCCTGGGAGCCTTGATCGGCCAGTCGGTTGGGTTCATCCAGCGCAAGCTTGGTCAGCGCGGCAAGGAAGTGAGTGATAACAACCAGGAAGTGCTCAGTTGTTTGCACGATTGTTTCAGCGGCATCCGCCTGGTGAGGGCCACGAACTCACAGCAACGCGAGATCGATCGGTTTCACGCGGTGAACCTGAAACAGGCCACCACGGACGAGAAGGTAAGCCGCTACAATTCACTCATGGCTCCGCTGGGCGAGATCATCGCCGTGACGGGTGCCATCCTCATCGTGGGGTTGGCCTATTGGTTTTTTGTCAGCACCGGCAAGATGCGCTCTCCGCACTTGATCGCCTTCGTGTTCATCCTGACCCGCCTGCTGCCGTTGATAAACCAGATCTATGGACTGCTGGGGACGCTCATCTTTCTTGCCCCGGGAGTGCGGGAGGTGGAAACGTGGCTGACCGCGCCCGATTTTCCGCAACGTCCGTTCGGAAACCAAACGTTCACAGAAGTCAAACAGGCCATCCGTTTCGAAGGACTTAGCTTTACTTATGAGAACGGAACGGAAGCGATCAAAGATGTCAGTTTCGCTGTTCCAGCCGGGAAGACCGTCGCGTTGGTGGGGCCTTCCGGTTCCGGCAAATCCACTTTGGCCAGCATTCTACTGCGTCTCCGCCAACCTACACAGGGTCGCGTCTCGGTGGATGGCACGGATTACTGGGAGTTTTCCGCCAAATCCTGGCACCAGCATGTTTCCGTGGTGGAACAGGAAGCTTTCCTATTCCACGACACATTGGCTGCCAATATCAGTTATGGTCACGAAACGTGTACCAAGGAAGATATTCAAGATGCGGTCAAAGACGTTTCACTGGAGGACGTCGTCAGTGACCTGCCCGAAGGCCTCGATACGATCGTGGGCGAACGTGGCACGTTACTCTCTGGCGGCCAGCGGCAGCGGCTCGCGATCGCCCGGACTTTGGTGCGACATCCGACGGTGATGATCCTCGACGAGGCCACCTCCGCGCTGGACAACATCGCGGAGCGGCAAGTGCAGACGGCCTTGGAACGTGCGCGTACTGGACGGACCGTAGTCGTGATCGCACACCGGCTTTCCACCATCCGTAATGCCGATCATATCGTGGTCATGCAGGACGGCAGTGTGGCGGAGCAGGGAACGTGGGAAGAACTGGTCGCCCGCAAAGGGCTCTTTGAAAAACTGGTGAGCCTCAGTGGTGTAACGCATCTCGCGGAGAATCCAGCCTAGGCACCATGCGCGGGAAACTCAAAGAACTGTGGCATCGCCATCTGGATCGCAAACCGTGGATCTTTCGCGACCAGTTCGGCCTCGCTTATCTTTTCACGGCGCAGGATAACGTGGCGGAGTATTGCGAGCAGAGCGCGGTGGTTGATAACCCTTCCTTCCTGGCCTGGCTCCAGGCAACCGTGAAACCGGGGCAACTCTTTGTGGACCTGAGCCCGGTGATCGGTGGCGTGACCATGCTGGCGGGGCGGCAGGTGCAGGACACCGGTGCGGTTTTTGCTTTTGCCCCGGAAGCCAGCACTTACCGGCAATTGGTGAACAACGTGGCCCTCAACAGTCTTACTGGCAGTGTGCGGGTCATTGGCCGCGAGGTGTTGTCAACGGGAGCCATGGATCGTTTTGCCGCTGAGTGGCAGTGGCCGACAGTGGATTATCTGCGTTTGAAGGACATTGGTCATATCAACGCGCTGCAAACGAGTGCGGCCAGTTTGTTTAAAGCAGGACGTATCCGTCATTTGCTGTTGGATGATGTGGAACAGGCTGCATGGGAAAAAGTCCGCAGCAGCCTCGCGGGTTTAGGATTTGTGCCGCAACTGCTTTCTCACGAAGGCGAACTACAACCGGCTACTGGTGCCCAAATCACCGGCAAAGTGAATGTCATCGCCACCCGTCCGGAGGCCGGTCATGCCTGAGACTGCCGCGAAACGACGTGCCTTCTGCCTGGCTGAAGACCGGGGCGGTGCAGAGATTGGAATTAAGTTCGCCATCTTGAGTCTGCGTCAGCATTGCCCCGAAGCGCACGTGTTTCTCTACCGGCCGAACCCCATCCCAGAGTTCCGTGAATGGTTAAAAGTCCAACCGCAGGTGACGCTCATTGATCACTGGCCTGCTGGTGCGCAAGGCTGGAACTGCAAGCCGCACACGTTGTTGCCATTGTTGCGCGAGGGCTGGCAGGAGGCCATCTGGCTGGATTCAGATGCGATGCTCTCCGCATCACTCTCTCCATTGCTCGATACCTTGAAAGACTATGAGATTCTAGTGGCCGAGGAAGCCTCCAGCCAACCGGAGAAAGGCACAGAGATGCGCACGCGCGGCTGGAATTTTCCCGTGGGCCGTGCGATTCCCTGCACGCTCAACTCTGCGGTCCTTCGGGTGACGCGCATGCATGAGCCGCTTCTGCTGCGCTGGCAGAAATGCTTGGAGAGCGAAGAGTATCATCGCTACGACGGCCGCCCATTGATGGAGCGCCCGCCGCATGTGCGCGGTGACCAAGACGTGTTGAATGCCCTCCTCGGTGCTGCCGAGTTCGCTCACTATCCGGTGCGTTTGCTGCACACGGGGCGGGACATCATCCACTGCGGCGGCGCTTTGGGTTACAGTTTGAGGGAACGTATCCGTGGAGTAATTGGGCCGTCACCGATAGTGCTGCATGCCATCGGCGGCAAGCCTTGGGTTTTGCTCGGGCCAGGTTGCCCGGACAAAGGCTGGTTCGGCCGCTTACGCCGGCTGATGCAGGAGCTGTCGCCTTACGTGGTGGCTACACGGCCGTATCGACATGAAGTTCATGAGCCTTGTCCGTGGCTGGATTATCATACCTTCCTGGGCGGTGTGCTGCGAGTGCTGGGTTTCGGGCATCACGCCTTGCGCGGATTGCCGGTAACACTGGTCGCCACGGTCATGGCGCAATTTCGCCGAAAGTGATCACTGTGGTAACAGCACGAACTCCTCGGTATCGCGCATGACGAGCCGCAGATGCTCCGGTGTCAGAATGGGAAGCATGGTGGAAAGATTGCACAGCAGATAACGCGCAGTTTGTGCCCAGCGAAATAACTGGTCCTCAGCACATTGATACGCGGCCACATTGGTCGCATTCCATTCGCAGAAAATGACCGGACGACACGTCGCCAGGCATATCACCGCGCCTTGTAATACCGCGAGTTCGCCGCCTTCAACGTCCATTTTGATCACTGCCACCGGAGGTTTTCCCAGCGCAGTCCATTCGGCATCCAGCGTGGAAGCTTCCACCTGCACCGTTTTCTTTACACCCAGACGGCCGGTGTCTTTTAATCCGTCAAACGCTGAGTTCTCGCCACCAGCGGTGAAAAAGTCAGCGGTGCCAACGTCCGCTCCCAAGGCTTTACCCACCACTTGCCAGCGGTCTTGATACAAAACCGCTTCCTGCCGCGTGCGTTGCAAGTAGGGCAGGGCATTGGGGGAGGGTTCGAAAGCGACAACCTGGCTGCCTGGGACAAAATGCAATATGGGCAACGACATAAGCCCAAGGTTCGCCCCGATGTCGAAATACCACGCACCCGCTTTCATCAAGTGGCAGATGCGCTGCACCAAGGCTTCCTGGAAAATCCCCTCTTCGAAAGCGCGTAACACGACATGGGCACCGGTGGGAAAATTTACGGGCGTGCCAAAATACGGGAACACGCAATCTTGTTTTCCAGGCGGGCTATAAAGCAGCCGTTTGATTGCGTATCTTAACTTCACGTGTCCTGAGCTTAATGGCTTCCGGTTCGTTTGTCGATAAAGCCAGTTGATAGCTGCCGATGGTTGCTTGAACGTGAATGCTGGCCCTGCCAAGGTTCGCCCGTGCCCGGCACAGTCTCCATCACGGTCGCAATCTGCACACATAATCCGAATCCCGAGATTCTGCGACGTTGTCTGGCGGCCGTGCGGGCGCAGCGCAACGTTCCTTCTCAAACCGAGTTGATCATCGTGGACAACGGCTCGCGGACGCCGGTCACCATGTCTTCAGAGTTCGCCACACTGCCAAGTTTTACCGATACTCGTGTAGTGCGGGAGGAGACCTTGGGATTAACTCACGCCCGGCATCGGGCATTGCAGGAGGCGACCGGCGAGATCGTGGTCTTTGTAGATGATGACAATTTTTTAGCTCCGGATTACCTCGCTGTCATTGCCCGATTCTTTGCGGATCATCCAGAAGCGGGCGCGGTTGGTGGCCGTTGCTTGGGAGTATATGAGAATCCACCGCCTTCATGGATCGGGTCGGTCGCTGCTTATCTGGCCATCTCCGATCAGGGAGACCAAGCTTTTCACATGTCACAACCGGACTGGTGGGCGCCCGTGGGGGCCGGCATGGCGGTGCGGCGGCAGGCTGCCCTGCAAGCATTTAACAGACCCATGCTGCTTACCGATCGTCTGGGCAAATCCCTTTCCTCGGGCGGCGATACGGAGATCTGCTACCGCATTTGTCGCGCCGGTCATCAACTTTGGTATGTTCCGGCCCTAACGCTGGAGCATTTTATGCCGGCCTGGCGGACTGAGCCGGCCTATCTGCTGAAGCTGGCGAAGGGGATTGGCCGGTCGCAAGCCATCCTTGAAATCTACCGCCTACCGGATGAACGGCGTGGTCCGTTATTGGCATTGCGCCGGGCCATTTACTTCGCACGGCAAGGGCTGGTTTATAAATGGCGCGCCTGGAGAGCAACGGAGGAGGGCGAACGGATCAGCGCCCAAATACAAGCCACGCATTTGCTTTCGCAAGCAGGTGCGTTGTTCGGTTTGTGTTTTCATCTACCCCGGGTTTAGGCAGGATACAGCATAACCGATAGGCTGTTCTTGATATGGTTTCCGAAGCGCCCGTCATCTCCGTCGTCATCCCGCTTTTCAACGCGGGGAGATGGGTCTTGGAGACGCTCGAAAGCGTACGGGCACAAACATTTTCCCGTTGGGAGATCGTGGTGGTAGATGACGGCTCTACCGATGACGGTCCGGCTCTCATACGTGACGAGGCGAATCGGGATGGACGCATCCGTTTTTTTCAACAAGCCAACGCCGGTCCAGCCGTGGCACGCAATTACGGTGCGCAACAGGCGCGGGGTGATTGGCTGATTTTTTTGGATGCGGATGATTTGCTGCCGCCGGAACGCATGGAAAAGGACTATCAGGCCACGCAGCAGAGTGCCGACGTCCAAGTGGCGGTCGGATCAGTAGAATGGTTTAGTGCGGATGGTGGTGTGGCTCATCAGAGTTTGCTAACGGGCGATTTGGAGCTCAATCGCTGGCGGCATCAGTTTCATTCGGTGTTCAATTTCGCTGCCATGCTAGTTCGGCGGGCGGCGTATTTCGCCTGCGGCGGATTCAATCCCGACCGCTCTGTCTTCTATGCCGAGGACTATGATTATACCCTGCGCCTGCTGGAAAAGGCGGAAAACGTCCAGGCCGAGGGCATGTCATTACGTGTTCGCAAACATGATACCAACCGTTCCACGTTGGCCGAGCGCACGGTCATCGAACACACTCTGGAAGTGATTCGGCGAACCTGGAGCCGTTATGACGTGGAATTGACCTTGGCCCAAGCCGATCAGCTTTTCCGATTTTGGCGGCAGGAGCCGGGAGTCATGACGGTCAGTGAATTGCAAGAGGTGGTCCATCTGCAGACTGTCTTGGCAAAAGCTTATGTGGAAAAGCGGCCAGCGGGAAATAAAAGCGTGGCGCGTGCGTGGGAACAGACGCTGGCCGTGCGGCTGGCTGAAGCGAATCTGCCCAAGGACGAGGAAAGCCACCTGCTTCGTATAGAATCTGCCGAGCGTGGCCTTTGGAATGCCTCGCGCATCCGTTTACGGTTAGGAAAGCTACGCTGGCAGCGTTGACATTCGCTGGTAATAAACCTTCAATAGCCGTGCTGATGCCCGAGCTCCCAAAATTCAGCATCGTAACGCCCTCTTACAATCAAGGCCACTTCCTTGAGGAAACCATCCTGTCTGTCCTGAACCAGCGCTATCCGCACATCGAATACATCATCGTGGATGGCGGCAGCACGGATGACAGCGTCAATGTCATCAAGCGATATGAAAGCAAGCTGGCCTGGTGGGTGAGCGAGAAAGATCGCGGCCAGGCCCATGCGATCAACAAAGGTTTGGAACGGGTGACGGGTGACATCGTCGCCTATCTGAACAGTGATGATGTTTTTCTGCCCGGTGCATTTGACATGGTAGCCAAAAGTTTCATGGAAAGGCCGCATATCAACTGGCTGGCAGGCAATTGCATCCTGTTCGGCAATGCGGCCGAGGCGTGTGTGAAATATCCGACGCCGACGCCGGATGTGGCTTCCTGGCTGCATTACAACCGGTTGCCGCAACAAAGCACCTTCTGGCGACGCAGCGTGATGCAGAAGCATGGCCTGTTCGAGGAGAAGTTTCGCTACAGTTTTGATTACGAGTACTGGGTACGCCTGGTGCATGGCGGGGAACGGTGTGAGGTGGTGGATTTTCCACTGGCCGGTTTCCGGCTGCATCCGCACAGCAAGACGGTGGCAGAGGGCACGCACTTCGCCGGGGAGGACAAGGCGTTTCGCGACTTGTATCTGGCCAAGTTGAAGCCGGAAGAAGTGAAGTCATTTGAACTGATGGAGCGTAATGGACAGACGTTCACCGAATTCACCAAGGCGATGGAACTGCATCACCAGGGGCAAGGGACGGCGGCGTGGAACCAGTTCTTCGCCGCTGTGAAGAAAAATCCGGGCAGCCTCGCCACACGGTTTGGATTGGGCTGTTTTCGCCGTTTGCTGCGCTCTTCGTAAGCCAGAACAATGAACGTGCCCTATCATCTGGCCTTGCATTTAGGGAGGTTGCGCCGTCGCCATTACAAAGCGAGACTGGCGCGAATCGTCAGCCTGGAACTGCCGGCACGTCCGGAACTTCCGGTCCATTTTTACGGGTTCTCGAGTCACAACGACCTTCCCGAACAGATTGCCTGCCTGCGCTCGCTACACGCCCACGTGGGTCTTCCCCGGAAAACCACCATCATTTCCGATGGCTCACATACGGCGGAAGATCTGGCCATCCTGGACCGGTTCGTCGTGCCGCCCAAAGTAATTCATTTCAGCCAGTTCATCTCGCCGAACTTGCCTCCCGCAGTCATGCGTTACGCTGCGCAGCATCCGCTGGGCAAGAAGCTGGCCGCCATTCTCTCGTTGCCGGTGGATGAACCGAGCCTTTATTCTGATTCGGACATTCTCTATTTCGCAGGGGCGGAAGACCTTCGTCGTCAACTGGCCGCGCAGGATTCTGCGGCTGCCTATCTGCCGGATTGTTATCCTTCCTTCGATGCCCGCCTATTAGTTTCCCCGGAGGAAAACCTTAACCCGGTGAATGCTGGATTCTTTTTTCTGAACCGGCCCCTTGATTGGCGCTCCGCCTTGGAACGGTTCAATGCCTTGACGGGCGACGGGTCGCATTTCACGGAGCAGACCGTGATCCATCTCGCTTTGCGCGCGGCCAAGGCACGGCCTTTGCCGGCTGAAAAATACGTGCTGGCCAATGACGATCAATGGCTTTGGCGCGATCTGTATGCTGGTCCTCAGGTTGCCCTGCGGCATTACATAAGCTCGTTTCGGCATAAGTTTTGGATGAAGGTACGGTACTAGGGCGAACTTGTTACCCCGGCAGATGCGCCCTATGCTCGCATCAACTTGGCATGAGCGTAACGGACAGCACAGCGCGCGGTAATTATGTGAGCGTGGTAATCCCCGCTTACAATCGCGCGCATTATATCCACGAAGCGCTCGACTCCGTCTTCGCGCAAGGGCCGTGCATCGGCGAAATCATCGTGGTAGATGACGGCTCGACGGACGGAACGGTGGAAACGCTCCAGGCTATAAAAGATTCGCGCTTAAAAGTTGTGCGGCAGACAAATCAAGGCGCGGCGGCTGCCCGGCAACGCGGCTGGCTGGAATGTCAGGGAGCGTGGGTCATCTTCCTGGATTCTGATGATGCGTTGGAGCCTGGTTGTGTGGAGAAACAACTAGCCGCCGCGAAAGAGAATCCCGGCGCTGTGGTCTACGCCCGGACCAGCATCCATGAGGATCAGGTGACGAAGCCGCCCTCCATGGTCCTAAGCTTTTCGCAGAAGACCGGCGATGTGCTGCAAGACCTCTGCTTCTACAGCGGTGGCACCATCTTCAGCGCCATATTTTCTGCCAAAGCTCTCGAAGCGGTGGGTGGTTTCTTTCCCGAGAAAACGGATTGCGTGAGTGAAGACATCGATTTCGCCGTGCGCCTCGCCGTGAGGTTCCCGTTTGTCTTCCTGCCGATCATCACCTATCGCACGCGCAATCATCCGGCGAACACCTACAAGAACCGCGAATTCCAACAGCGCATCTATCTCTCCGCGCAACAGGTGATGGCGGAACGTCTGCCGAAAGCGCCTAAGTATTGGTTACTGCGCGCCCGTAGCCAGGCTTACTTTTTGGGGCTCGCCGCGCAAGTGGATGAAGAGCTTGGCCGACCCGCGAAGGCCAAGGTGCGCTATCTGCAAAGCTTGAAGCATTGGCCCATCAAACTGGGCGCGTGGAAAGGTCTCTGGCGCACCAAGAACTCAAAGGTGGCGAAGGCATGAAACCACGCGTTGCCATGGTTTGCTCGGGCCTCGGCCAGGTGCGTCGAGGGAATGAGACATGGGCGCATACGGTGGCCGAGGCGCTGCATGCTGCCGGTTGGCCCGTGACGCTCTTTGGAGGCGGGCCGCTGGCCACCACCTGCCCTTACGTGCAGATCACCAACTGGCCGCGTGAATCCTTTCTCGCCCGCTTCGGGGTGAGCTGGCACAACCGTTACTTGCTGGAGCAGCTCAGCTTTGCCACGGCGGTCAAACGCCATCTCGCCCGCGATCCGCATCCGCTCATCCACGTTGCCGATCCCGCACTGGGCCAGCGCCTGCAACGCGGCGCGAAGGAACTGAACGCGCGATTGGTTTACAAAGACGGCTTACTCCTCGGCCCCACGTGGTGCCGCCAGTTCGATGTGGTGCAAGTGCTCGCGCCCGCTTATCTGGAAGCGGCGCGTGCGGCGAACGTAGACGTCAGCAAATGGTTCATCGTGCCCCATCTGGTGGATACGCAGCGGTTCCAGCCACCTAGTGATCGCGCTGTCATCCGCCGCCAATTGTTCGGAGATAAGCTTCCGGCGAATGCTTGTGTGGTTCTGGCCGTGGGCGACCTCTCTCCAAACAGCAACAAGCGTCTCGATTGGATCGTGCGGGAGACAGCTTCGATGCCGGAAGCGAGTCGCCCGTATTTCGTCATCATTGGTCAGGCCAGTCCGGACGATGCGCGGGCGTTTGAAGAATTGGCAGCTCGTCTTTTGCGTGACCGCGTGATCGTGCTCACGAATGTGAAGCCGACCGATATGCCCGCGTATTATCAGGCGGCGGATATCTTTGCGCATGCTGCCCAGCGCGAGCCGTTCGGCATCGTGTTCCTCGAGGCGATGGCCAGTGGCTTGCCGGTGCTGGCGCATAATTATGAAGTGACGCAATGGATTGTCGGCGAGGGCGGACTCTCCTTGGACATGGGCGCTAGCGGTGAACTGGCGAAGCATCTACAGACGTGGGTGCAGCAACCGGCGGAGCGTCAGCACTTCGCGGAAAAGGCGCGCACCCGGGCAGTGAATCAGTTTTCGCCTGCCCAGATCGTGCCCCTCTACGAGCAAATGTATCGGCAAATCTCCGCAAGCGGTGTAATTTCTGGGGAATGAACGTCGCGTTTCTCAACGAGAACACGCTGGGGCACGCTTCTTATCTGATGCCGTTCGTCCGCTGGTTCGAGGCGCATCCGGAAGCGGGCATCCAGCCGCACGTCATTCATGCGACGCCATTGCCGCCGGACATGCGCTGGCGCGCGGATATGTCCATCCGCGGTTTGCGCAAGGCCGGGCTCGATTTTCATAACGCCCGCTGGCGGCTCACCGTCAGCGAGCACGTGCGCAATGAACTCGATGCCTTGCGCGCGAAACAGCCACTCGATGCCGTGGTGGTGAACACCCAGAGCGTTGCGCTGCATCTTACGGACCTGGTGAGTGAACTCCCCGTGTGCGTGTGTCTGGACGCCACGTTCCAACAGCTCGCCAGCTCCCATTGGTTCGCCCCGAACGCGCCGACACGCTGGTTGCTGCCGTTGACTTTGGCACCACTCGCCTGCACGGAACGCGAATTGTTTCATGCAGCCACGAAACTCTTTCCGTGGAGCGAAGGGGTGGCGGAGAGCTTGCGGCGCGATTATCAGGAACCGCCGGCGAAGGTTCAGATACTTCCTCCTTCGCTCGAACTGGGCCAGTTACCTTTCAAGCCGCGCTCTGCCCTTGGACAAAAGCCGAGGTTGCTGTTCATCGGCGGGGATTTTATCCGGAAAGGCGGGCCGCTGTTACTCGAGGTTTTCCGTCAGCATCTGGCGAACCGTGCGGAGTTGCACATCGTCACGCAATCACATGTGGCAGAAGAACAGGGCGTGAAGGTGCATCATCAAGTGCAGGCGTATTCACCGGAATGGTTCGCATTGTGGGAGCAGGCGGATGCGTTCGTGTTCCCTTCCACGCTGGAGACCTTCGGCCTGGTGCTGGTGGAAGCCATGGCCTTGGGCGTCCCGGTGATCACTTCCGAAGTCGGTGCGGCGAAGGAATTGATCGGCGCGGATGAACGAGGGCTGTTGTTGAGGGACAATCATCCGGCGACGTTGAAGCAGGCTTTGGATGAGCTGTTGGAAAATTATCCGGCGGCGGCGAAGCGGGCACAGGCAGGACGCGCCTGGGTGGAGCAACGGCATAACCTCGCGCGGAATGCTGGCGTGCTCGCACAGACTCTGCGAGAGTTGCGGCGGTGATGCATAATCTATGAGCGGTGAGATCGAACAGGGCCATTACGCGAAGAAGCAGATCTGCTGCGGTTGCGGGCTCATCGCGTGGAGCCATCAGTCGCGTTTCAAGCGCGGCGTGAAGCTGGCGGCGCGGTTTGCGGGCAAGAAGCTGCTGGATTACGGCAGTGGCGACGGCACGTTCCTGGCCATGCTCATGCAAACGCCGCACGCTCCCGCCCTGGCCATCGGCGCGGAGATCGATCAGCGACAGGTGGATGAATGCAACCGGCGTCTGGCGGGTAATCTGAAAAACCTGCGCTTCATCCACGGCAGCGAACTCACCAAGCCGGAGCATCAAGGTGCTTATGATGCCCTCGTCTGCATGGAGGTGCTCGAACATGTGGTGGAGCTGGATGCCATGCTGGATAATTTCGCGAAATGGGTGAAGCCCGGTGGCGAACTGCTCATCAGCGTGCCGGTTGAGACCGGTCTGCCCCTGCTGGTGAAACAAAGCGCGCGTTGTGTCGCCGGCTGGCGCGGCTTGGGCGATTATCCCGGAATGAATCCCTACACGTGGGGACAATTGTTCACCAGTGTGTTTGCTGGTGCCGAGCAGCACATCGAGCGGCCCATCCATCGCGAGGACAATGGTTTTTCCTCCCACGATCATAAAGGTTTCAACTGGATGCGGCTGCGGAAGAAGCTTTCCGAGCGGTTTGAGTTGTTGGAGACAACTGCCTCGCCCATTAGCTGGCTGTCACCGCATCTGGGCAGTCAGGCGTGGTTTGTGTTACGGAAACGCAGTTAGTTTTTGCCAGTTGTCTAAGTCTTATCTATGCCTGAATTACCCGAAGTGGAAGTGCTCGTGCGTCATCTGGATCCATTGGTGAAGGGGCAGCGCATCAAGGGGGTGATGGTGCGACGGGAGAAGGTCATCCGTCCGACCACACCGCAGCAACTCGCGGAGACGCTCACGGGCGCGACATTGCAGGGGGTCACGCGGCGGGCGAAATTCCTGCTCTTTCAACTCAAAGCAAAAGGCGCCAAAGAGACGTTTCCCCTGGTCGCGCACTTGGGCATGACGGGGCGTATTTTTCTGCAAGCGAAGAAAGACACCTTGCCCAAGCACGCTGCGGTGGTGCTGGATCTGGGCACCAATGTGCTGGTGTTTGAAGACACACGTTATTTCGGGAGATTCACCTTGGATGCCTCACCGCTTGACGCATTGGGTCCGGAACCGCTGACGGAGGATTTTGATGTGGCTGCGTTCTCTAACGCGCTCAAACGCTCAAGTCAGCCCATCAAAGTGAAGCTGTTGGACCAGACGCTGATCGCGGGCGTGGGAAATATCTATGCGAGCGAATCACTCTTTCGAGCAGGCGTGTCACCGAAGCGACGCAGTGACAAATTGAAAAGCACCGAAGTCGTGACGTTGTTGAAAGCCATCCAGGAAGTGCTGGCTGAGGCGATCCAATTCGGCAGCACCATCCCCTTGGACTATGCAGGGACGGGCAAGCGCGATGGGCTTTTCTATTATGGTCAGCCGGTGGAGACACCGAATTTTTACGAAGAACGGCTGTTGGTCTATGACCGTTTCGAAAAGCCGTGCGTGAAGTGCCAGACGCTGATCAGGCGTTTCGTGCAGGCGACGCGCAGCACCTATTTTTGTCCCAAGTGCCAGCGATGAACAGTGCTCGCCCTTGGGGGAGAATTCTGGCAGCATTGCAGCCGTATCCATCATTTATGCTGCCTGCTCGCACGAGATTGACGTTAGCTTTCGCGCTGATTCCTTTGGCTGTGGCGCTGGCTGCGCCCCTGGCCAGCAAGCTCAAGCCTCACCCTGACGCCGTACCAAACACGCATCCGCCGGATGAGGTGGATAATCCCGCGCTGGTACCCTTCATCGTGGCGGACCCGGCGAGCTTGCCGGGTATAGTGGTGGATGACACGAGCGCCACCTTGGTCGGTAAGTGGCAATACTCCACCCACACGCCCCCTTACGTGGGTTTGGGTTACCTGCATGATCAGAAGGAAGGGAAAGGGATGAAGTCGGTGACCTTCACGCCGAACCTGCCGAAAGACGGGCTCTATGAGGTGCGGCTGTCGCATTGCTACAACATCCGGCGCGCGACCAATGCGCCGGTGACCATCCATCATGCGGAGGGAGAAAAACAGATCCGCGTGAATGAGCAGACGCCTTCTGAGCATGGCAAGCTGTTCACCACGTTGGGCACGTTTCGCTTCAAGGCGGGAACCAATGGGTGGGTGCGCATATCGAATGAAGGCAC
>JAJNBN010000493.1 GCA_021156225.1 Verrucomicrobiota bacterium
CAACGAGCCGCGCCCTCCGGATTACGGTGGCGGCATCTCCATCTGGTGCTCATGGACCGCGCCATCCAGCGGCCAGGCCACCTTTACGGGCTTCGGCAAAGCCATCGGTGTTTACACCGGCTCGTCCTTGACGGCCCTTACCGCGCTGCACTATGCGAGCACGGATTTTTCCAGCGTCACCTTTGCGGCGGTGCAAGGTGTCACCTACCAGATCTCGCTGGATGAGCTGTATGCGGGCGATCAAGGCGGCAGCACCACGCTCCGTTGGAATCTCCGTCCGCCGGTCACCAATGATCTTTTCGCCAACCGCATTCTCATCGCTCCGGCGGGCGGGACCATCACCGCCTACAATCTGGGCGCCACGAAAGAGGCGGGCGAGCCGACGCATGCTTTCTCCGGTGGCGCCTCGGTCTGGTGGAAGTGGACCGCACCCCTGACCACCAACACCACGATCCGGGCATTCGGCAGCGGCCTGTTCCAACCCTTGCTCGGCGTTTACACCGGCAATGCCGTCAATGCCCTCACTCTCGTGGGCAGCGGTGGTGTATTCACGGAAAGCAAAGTCATGTTCATGGCCACCGCAGGCGTCACGTATAATATCGCCATCGATGGTTTGGGTGGCGAGGTCGGTGATTTTTCCTTCGTGGTGGACCAGTCCCAGCCGCCACCTAACGACAACTTTGCCAACAGCATCACCTTGACCGGTGCGACCGTGTCCACCACGGGCACCAGCCGTAACGCCACGCAGGAAGCCGGTGAGGTTACGCCCGATTTTGGGAGTGGCAAATCCGTGTGGTGGAAATGGACCGCACCCGCCAATGGTCAGGTCACCATCGATACCATCGGCAGCGGCTACGATACGGTGCTCGCCATTTATACGGGAAGTGCGGTCGATGACCTTACCCTGATCGGCACTGATGATGAGTCCGGCGGCAATAGCACCAGCCTCCTCACCTTTAGCGCCGTGAGCGGCACTACTTATCACATCATGGTGGATGGCTGGAATAACGCCACCGGCAATATCACCCTGAACGTGACGGGAGCCGTGGCGCCTACTCCGCCAGTGTTGAGCAGCGTCGTCCACCAGCGAAACGTCAGTTTCGAGTTTCAGTTTTCCGGTGGCATCGGCCAGCCGTACATCATCGAATGGTCTTCCAACCTGATTCTGTGGAACGAGCTTTATACCGGCACGCTGACGGGTGGAACGCTCAACTTCCAGGATAACACCATCGAGGGGGAAGCGCGTCGCTTCTATCGCGTGCTCTTTCCCTAGGAGTAGCCTGCGCGGTGTCGGTTTTCTGCTTTGGCCTGTTCCCTCTGGTTCCTGGTCAGGGCCATGCTGGCGGGGTTTTCCATTCTTGAACAACCGCCGGATACAATTTAAGTTCTAAAAGTAGGAACCACCTTAACGCCAAGCACCGTTGACCATGGACACCACCGAAAGCAAGTTTGCCTCCAGCGAAACCCGAATCTTTCCGGGAGGTCGTTTTAGCTATTTTGCTTTTGTGATCTCCTTGGTTTCCTTGGCTGGTATCCAAGCCGTCGCGCAAGTGAGCTCGGCCAAGACTGAAACAACCAAGCCGGCCGGTGCTTACGTGCTTCGCGCCGGTGGACCGCACAGTGTTGTGCAAATCACCAATGCCCCGGCGAGCAACCCCGTGAGCATTACCTACGTCCCCTCGCCGTCGCCTACGGCCACCTTCCGCCTAACCAATCGTGAACCGCAAAGCATCATGATCTGGAATGTCCGCGTGCAGGTGAAAGCGCAGGATGGGGGCACCGATGGGCAAGGCTGGAAAACCGTGCATGACGATTATCCCACTGGGAACAAGCTGGCCCGGATTCCCACCGGCGGTGTCGATCAAGTCACAGTTTCACGGCCCGGAGATGAGCCGTGGCGCGTCTGCGTGCTTTACAGCAAGGAAACTGTGGTGACCAATCCCCGGCGATATACGGGTAATTTTGAAGTGATCAGCCAGGAATTGAAGGAGTGATATTTTGATCATCAGTGGATACCGTTCGAACTTGGTGATTAACAGGGGCAATGATGTTTAAGTTGAGCACGAAAGCTGCCTCCGGACTGCTGCTGGTCGCGATGCTGGCTGGTTGCAAGCCGACGGCTCCTTCCGTTACTGCTCCGGCTGCTACTATTGCGGCCCAGCCTCCTGCGGGTGATCTGGAGTATGATGCCGTCAACACCCCGGACGGCATCGTCCTGCGTGGTGTGGAGAAGCTGAGCACCCCGGAACGGTTCGAGCCGCCGGTGGAGATCAAGATCATCGCCAAGACAGATTCCACGAACCTGCGCCTCGTCTATGCGGCGGATCAAGTCATCTTCAATTGGGAGGATAACCGGGAGCAGCTTCGCGTGGATGGCGGTCCGGCCGGTGGACAGCATCGCACGGGCATGGGCAACCTGCCCACCAATGAATACGTGAACATCCGCTGGCTTGTCACGCCCCAGCGCCAAGCCCTCTACGTAAACGAAAAATTGCGCTTCGAGCACGCGGGCGATTACTCGCATATCGACCGGCCGGTATCGGTCTTCCCCGCGCAAGGCTCGGTGGTCACGGTGAAATCATTGAAGGTGAAGCGGCTCTCGCCAGGACGGTGAATCGGAACACATTCGCGATGAATAAACCGGCATCAACCTTTTGGCGTTATGCGATGTATCTGGGCTTTGCCTTCGCCGCCCTTGCCTTATTGGGCTATATCCTGCTGCACTATCAGCCGTCCAGAAAACAGGGAGCCAAAATCGCAACACTGCTGGCCGGAGCGCGGAACGTCACCGTTTTTGAATATCGTGATGTGAGCATGAACCGGTTTTATGAGGATCTCCTGACGGAAACCAAACTGACGCTCGATCAAGCGCAGGAACTGGGGCGGATATTTGAGGACAATCCTCTCTTTTATGACACCGGCAAAGCATGTCTCTTTGAACCGCACCATCAGATCCGGTTCACTGCTGCCAGCGGTTCTGCGCATGTCATCCATGTTTGTTTCCAATGTGGGGATATTGCCTTGGATGATGGACCTGATTTCGACATGAGCAGTTGGGAGCCGAAATTGCGGACTGCTTTTGAAAAAGCGGGAGTGCCGATCCGGCAAAACATTTACCGCTTTGACCCGGCTAAATGAAGGTGAACGTTCACGCGTCTTTCTTGACAAACGCTTGAACCGCATCGCCAATCTCGCAAGACTACGTCTCATCATGACACGCCGCCTGTTTCTTTGTTGCGCCTTCACCCTGCTGGCCAGTGTCGCAACCGTTTCTGCCGCTGAACCAAAGGCCATCATCGTATTTGGTGATTCCATTACGCATGGTGGGGCCTTGCCGAAAGAGCAACAGGATCAGGTGTGGGTCACGCAGATCCAGAAGCAGACTGAGGGCAAGCTCAAGCTGGTGAATGAGGGCAAGGGCGGTCGTCCAACGAATTCGGTGAAGGAGTTCGATGCCATGGTGTTGAAACACAAGCAGGCGGATCAACTTGTCATCGCCCTGGGCACGAATGATTCGCGGGACATCACGGACCAATGCGTGCCCAAGGCCGTTAAAAATATCCGCGATATGATCACCAAGGGCCGTGCCGCTTATGGTGAGAAGCTGCCCATCCTCCTCGTCGGCCCGCCCA
>JAJNBN010000494.1 GCA_021156225.1 Verrucomicrobiota bacterium
GCACGTGAACGTCGCAGTGCCTTGCACAACGCCGTCACTGCTTCCCGTTGACCGATGACCACGCGGGCCAGTTCGTTCTCCAGGTTCAGCAAGCGCTGCGCTTCGCTCTGCTCCATCCGCTTGAGCGGGATGCCCGTCCACTTCGCGACGACGTTCAAGATGTCGTCCTCATCCACCACCACGCGCTTCTCATCGCGCTTGGTCTTCCATTCCGTGAGGATGTTTTCGAGCTTCTCTTTCGCGTGCTTCTCTTTGTCACGCATGGAGGCGGCGCCTTCGAAATCCTGTTCGCGGATCGCGCGTTCCTTGCTGACCTTGATCTCTTCGATCTCGTCCTCAATGGACTTCACATCCGGCGGACGCGTCATCGCCCCGATACGGGCGCGTGCACCGGCCTCATCCATCAAGTCGATCGCCTTGTCCGGCAGGAACCGGCCCGTGATGTAACGTTCCGAAAGCTTCACCGCAGCGTCGATCGAACCATCCGTGAACTCCGCCTTGTGATGCTCTTCGTACTTCGGACGCAAGCCCCGCAAGATCTGGATTGCTTCCTCAATCGAAGGCGCTTCCACCTTCACGTTTTGGAAACGGCGTTCCAACGCGGCGTCCTTCTCGATGTATTTGCGATACTCATTCAGCGTCGTGGCACCGATGCATTGCATCTCACCACGGCTCAACGCCGGCTTGATGATGTTCGAGGCATCCATCGTGCCTTCGGCGGAGCCCGCACCCACGATGGTGTGCAACTCGTCGATGAAAAGCAGGATGTTCTTCGCGCGACGGATCTCGTCCATCACCGCTTTGATGCGTTCCTCGAATTGGCCGCGATACTTCGTGCCCGCGACCATCAAGGCCAGGTCCAGCGTGATCACGCGTTTGTCGCGCAGCAGTTCCGGCACATTGCCGCGGGCGATCTCTTGGGCGAGACCTTCCACGATCGCCGTCTTGCCCACGCCCGCTTCACCGAGGAGAACTGGATTATTCTTCGTGCGGCGGCACAGGATCTGGATGACACGCTCGATCTCGTTCTTACGACCGATCACCGGATCCATCTCACCCTTGCGGGCGATCTCCGTCAGGTCGCGACCGAAGGCTTTCAGCGCGGGCGTCTTCGCTTCGCCCTTCTTGTCGCCTTTACCACCGCCGCCAGCTCCTTCCGGCTGACCACCGGCAGGTTCACCACCGCCTGCTTGCGGCGGTTCGGCACCTTCTTGCGCGCTGAAATTCGGATCCAGCTCCTTCAAAATCTCCTGCCGCGTCTGCTCGATATCCACGTCGAGATTCTTCAGCACACGAGCCGCCACGCCATCACCCTCGCGGAGCAGGCCTAGCAGTATATGTTCTGTGCCCACATAGGTATGGTTGAGCGCCTTGGCTTCACGCGCGGCGAGGGACAAAACCTTCTTCACGCGCGGGGTGTAAGGAATATTGCCGATGACCTTCTGATCCGGTCCCGTGCCCACCTGCTTTTCCACTTCCATGCGGACCGTTTCCAGGTCCAGCCCCATCTTCTGCAAAACGTTAACCGCCACGCCCTGGCCCAGCTTGATGAGTCCCAGCAACAGATGCTCGGTACCCACAAAGTTGTGGTTAAACCGGTCAGCTTCCTTTCGCGCCAGAGCGAGCACTTGCTGAGCCCTTGGCGTGAAATTATTCATGGCTTCTTCACTCATATATTCAAAGTGCGTTCAGAATAGAGGTTTGTCCAGCACCACTGGACGGATTAGAAGAGTTACGACAGAAGCCGGATGGTCTCCGCCGACAACGGGCTTCGTCCGCCCGCCACGGACTGTAAGGCAAGCGTTCCGCAAATCCACCGAAAACTTGCAATATTTCACGGATTTTTTGCTCCACTGTTTTCCTTTCATCTTCTTCTCCCTCACCTGCTTCCCCGGTCATAACGCTCCAAGTCAGCAAAACTACTGATTTTCAAGCATCCTGCCCGAAGTCCTGCTCCACTCTTCACGCCATCCTTCATTATCTCCTCGCCGCCGCCTCGCTTGATTGAGCGATCAGTGAGAGAGGCGACAGCCAACCTTCGCCTCTCTCACCTCGCCCCTGCACGCCTCCTTGGCGTTCCCCGTTTCCACCTCCTACCTCCACCTTCATGCCTCACACGTTATCAGGGGGTGTAGGACATCCGCTGTCCTAGTGAATTTTTCTCAGAATTTTTATTTTTAATTCAAAAACCACTTAAAACCAACAACTTACAAGAAATTCCACCCAGCAAAAACAGGAAAAGTGACGCCTTAAAAAAACGATTTTCTCCAAATTCTTTGCCCCTTGGAACTTCTCTGATGTCCAAAACTTGATTTCGGATCGCCTTGTCTCTCGCTCGTCGGTTTTTCCCTGCCTGCCGCATCATTCATAAATCATCCTTTCTCCTGAGCTTGCCATCCCTCGCTCCCTTTGCTCCGCTGTGCGCGCGAGTTAACGAATCAAATGAACCTTCCTGACAATCCTTACGCCCGCAGCTTTCTCATCGGTCTCGCCTGGCTGATCACGGTCATCGTCGTTTCCTTTTCCCGCCATCAGGGCACTTGGGCTGATTATCCACGCGCTCAGATTTTGCTGCTGGTGCTGATCTCCGCCATCACCGCCGCGCAGCTCGGCGTCATCTCCAGTCACTTTGAGAAGATGCGCAGTTGGACCCGTATCATCATCGGCACCATGGTGGGTTGGTTCGCCATCGTCGGCATCATGCTCCTCCTCGGAAAAACTTTTCACTCGCCGAAGGTGGAACCCACACCCCAGTTCGCCACCACGGATGCCATGATGAACCACCTCGCGAACGAAGCCGTCAAATGGGTGAAACAAGATCGCGGTGTGACGCTGGATTACTCCGCCGATTCCATCAAGATCATCGAGGAAGAACTCGGCCGCATCCATACCAAGGATCAACCGAAGGCGGGTCAACCCGGCGTCTTCGGCACCGCCATGGGCTATGGAGCTTATGTCGGTGAAGTCATCCGCCGTCGCGATGGCGGCACATGGGCCACGGATCATCCTGTGGGCGGCACCAACTCCTACCCGCTCAAAATTACCAAACCCGATACGACCATCTTCCCGGTCGGCTGGTGCTTCAAGCGCCTCATCAACGGAGAGGAAGACAATGTGCATGCCAAGTTCATGCTGATGGACACGAGCCTCACCAACCAGTTCGGCACAAATACTAATACGGCCCCCACTGCACCCTGAACGCAGCCCAACAGAACAGCCTCCTCGAGACATATTGATAGAAATTTTCGTGGTAGCAAACGCTGACGATTTACCGCAGAAAAAGCGGGCGGAAGAGGGGCGGATTGTGTAAAATCACTCCAACAATCGCGCACCTCAAACCAAAAACGCCATGGGCATCCAAGATCGCGACTACATGAAACGGCCGTCGGACGATGATGATGACAATCGTCGTGGCTCCTCATCCGATTCCAAACTAGAAGATGCCATCTCCGGATTCTTACGACGGAATCCGCGCTTCTTTCTCTACGTCGCCTTAGGCGTCGGCGCACTGGTGATCGCCGCCGTCGTCGTCATTAAGTCGCAAAAAGGCTCGTAACATTTTCACCGAACGGGATGCGGAGCTACACATTAGCCAAGTTTTGCCGGTCCGCCCTGCGCC
>JAJNBN010000495.1 GCA_021156225.1 Verrucomicrobiota bacterium
AATAATGCATTTTCATCTTGGCCCAGGCATTGGATGGACGGTGTATGCGTGGCTTAAAATTTGGGCACTTCTGGTAGTATTCGCTGCGTGGCGAGTGTTGAGGAAACAGAAACCGATTAAAATATCCGAGCCAGACGGAAAATTTGAATCGTAATCCTTCCTCACCCCGACGTCGCTTGCGAAAAATAAATTCCTTCGTATAGTCGCCGCGCCATGAATGCCTTCATCCGCTCCGCTGCTCTGCTCATCGCTGCTTGTACTGTCACTCTCGCCGCCGATTCTTCCTGGTCGCAATTCCGCGGACCAAACTGCTCCGGTGTCTCGGACACGGCGCATCCGCCCACCGTGTTTGGTCCGGGCAAGAATGAATTGTGGAAGGTGGCCGTGCCGGGTGGCTCCTCTTCGCCCGTGGTCTGGGGTGATCGCATTTTCCTGACGGCGTTCGCCGAGGGCAAACTCGAGATCCACTGCTACGCGCGGAAGGACGGCAAGCTGCTCTGGAAACGGATCGCGCCCGCCGAGAAGTTGGAGGAATTTCACGTCACGGAAGGCAATCCGGCGGCGTCCAGTTGCGCCACGGACGGCAAGCAGGTCGTCAGTTATTTCGGCAGTTACGGACTGATCTGCCATGACCTCAATGGCAAAGAACTGTGGAAGCATCCGCTGGCGATCGCTGAAACGTCCGGTGGCTTTGGCACGGGCAATTCACCGACGCTCGCCGGCAACGTCGTCTTATTGAACCGCGACATGTTGAAGGGCTGTTCCTTGCTCGCGGTGGATCTGCAGACGGGCAAGAAATTGTGGGAGACGCCGCGTCCGGATGTGGGCCCGAGCTTCGGCTCCACGATGGTGTGGAAGAACAAGGGCAAGGACGAAGTGGTCATGTCCGGCTCGCTCAAGCTGAAGGCGTATGATCTCAAGACGGGCAAAGAAACGTGGTCTGTCGCCGGACTGCCGTCATTCACCTGCACCACGGCAGTGGAGGGTGACGGCATGATTTTCTTTGCAGGCTGGTCGCCGGGCAAAGGTGATTCACAGATGCCGACCTTTGCGCAGATGGCCGAGCAGATGGACAAGAACAAGGACAATGCCATCACGCCGGATGAAACCAAGGGCACTTGGCTCGAGACCTTCTTCCGTGCGCAAGACATCGATGGCAACGGCAAGCTCACCGCTGAAGATGCCGACGCCATGAAAGCCATGATGGCTAAGGGCGAGAACGTGCTCATCGGTGTCACGCCGGATGGAAAGATCGCATGGAAACAAACGCGCGGTCTGCCGTATGTGCCTTCTCCACTTTATTATCAGGGCAAAGTTTACATCGTGAAAGACGGCGGCATGGCGTCTTGCTACGAAGCCAAGACGGGCAAGCTGGTGTATCAGCAAGAGCGCTTGAATGCCGTGGGCAATTACTACGCCTCGCCGGTCGCCGCCGATGGCAAGATCATCGTGGCCTCGCTCGACGGCAAAGTGACCGTCTTCGCCGCCGGCGGAGACATACCGAAGGTTCTGCATCAAGCAGAGTTCAAGGAACGCATCGCGGCCACGCCCGCACTCGTGGACAAGCAAGTTTATCTGCGCACGGCCTCGGCGTTGTATGCGTTTGGCGAGTGAAGACATTGCATCTCATATTGTCATGTGCCTTTGTTTTGCTCGGCTGCATTGGTTGCAGCACGCGAGAGACGAACGCACGCTTGACCGGCTCCTACAACGGCGCCAATGCAGAGATGTTGACCTTTCAATCGGATGGCGGCGTTTATCACCGCCGCATGATGCACGGACGGGAACAGCGGACCTTCCTTGGTTATGCTTGGGCGAGTAGCAGCGCTGCGGCTGGTGAACTCTCCATCAGGGGGCCTGACACTTCGGCGTTTATCGGAACTTCCTTTCAGATGAGCCCGGACTGCTCCAGCATCACTGTGCAATGGCGATCGCGGGACGGCATCGCGCGCCAAACGGTTTTTCAGAAACCAACCAATAGTGGCAACGCACGGCAGATAGTTCTGTGATGATTCCCGAACAACACACCATCACCAGCACCTCCGGCGAATACACGCGCACGCTCTCGCTCGTAGCGGGTCCATCAAATCAAACGCATCCCCTCTGCATCTTCCTCGATGCCGAACTCTATCTCGGCAGCATGAACGCCCTGCCCCTCCTCACAGAGTTGATGGCGAGCGGTGCGATTCCGCAAATGACCTGCGTCTTCGTCTCGCACGTGAACGCCGAAGCACGCCATGCGGATTTTCTCTGCAACGATCGCTACACAAAATTCATCGCTGAAGATGTGGTGGCGTGGGCACGCGTACGGGATAAAAATATTCAGGCGCAAGGCAACATCATCTGCGGCCTCAGCCTCAGCGGCTTGGCCGCTGCCTACCTCGCGCTGAAATATCCCGCCGTGTTCTCCTACGCTCTCTGCCAATCCGCCTCCTTCTGGTGGCTGAAGGACAGACAGGTGGATTGGCCGACGACGAAGGCGAAATTCTGGCTCAGCGTCGGCGACAAAGAAACCGCCAGCGGCCTCACCCACGCCCCAAGCGGCTTGCGTCAGGAGATCTCACAGATCGAAGGTGTCGCGAATGCCGTGAAGCTCCTGCGCTCACTCGGCGGAACCGTGAAACACAGTATGCATCCGGGTGTTCACTCCACCACGCCTTGGCGGGAGGAATTGGCTCCGGCCTTCAAGTGGTTGATCGGAGGAGAAGAATAGGGCCATCCGTCGAGGCTGACGGATTCTCGTTTATGGCCCGGGCGCTCGGGCGGATTTACTTCACCACCAGCGCACAATCTCCCCGCGGCTCGCGATGGAGACATTCGCGGAGATAATCCACGATCTGGTCATTGAGCGTCTGGCAGCGGCCGGACCAGCGGCGCGCGCCCACCAGTTGCTTCACGCAACTGCGCAGACCCGTGAAGCAGATCACGTTCGGCGTCTTCACCATGAGCTGCTCCATCTCCTTGCGCAGGCAGGGAAAGAAGTTCAGCTCGAAGCCCTTGCCGGACTCACAGGCCAGTTGCCGCAGATCGCTTCGCACGATGTGACCTTGCTTGCCACCGCTCGGCGCGGCCACGGCAGTCGGCTTGGTATCGTGATTGATCGCCAGGCCGAAACCTTGGAGCACGTGCTCCAATGCTTCTGAGAACTCGTTCAGCGAGACGTATTCGCGCCCCTGCTCGTGCTTGAAGTAATGCAGCACAGCAGCAGCGGCGTGTCGGATGAGGTCGGGATCGAGGTTATCTGCCGCATCGCCGATCAGTTCCACCGTCACCTGCTCCACGGAGCAGGGGATGGCATCACCATTGGCGAGCTTAAATACCAGGCAGTCGGAATGTAGCTGTATCATGTCGCACCTCCAGTTTTTTAACGGCCTGCACGAAATCAGTGGCTTCCTGGAAGCCACGATAAACGCTGGCGAAGCGCACGTAGGCAACGTGGTCGAGCTCGCGCAATCCTTCCATCACGCGTTCGCCCACCGCCATCGACGGCACTTCATGTTCATACTTGTCGGTGATATCCTCGGCGATCCGGTCCACCAAGGCTTCCATTTTTTCCGACGGGACAGCCAGCTTCCGGCACGCCATCTGGATGCCGGAGAACAACTTATC
>JAJNBN010000496.1 GCA_021156225.1 Verrucomicrobiota bacterium
CGGTGATGGCCCTTTATGTCCTGAACAGTTTTGTGTATCTGGGCAACCATGGGTTCCTGGCCTACGTGAATCTCACCGCCCAACGACTGCTCTCAGTAATCCGTTGGCTGCCATTGCGGATGGGGAAATTCGACTTCGCCCCGTTGGTGATGATCGGACTGGTTTATGGATTGGAAATCCTGCTGTACCGAGGCTTGGAGTGGAAAATGGGTATTAAGTTCGAGTTTCGCGGCTTGCTCCATTGGCTTTTCCAGCAAGCCTCCTAGCCGTCACCGTTCCTTTAAGCGGAAGAAAAACTTCTTCGCCGTCTCGCAGGTGGCGGTGCTCAATTCTGCCAGCGAACAATTCTTCACTTGAGCCGCCGCTTCACTGATTTCTTTTACGTAAGCGGGTTCGCAACGTTTGCCGCGATAAGGCACCGGCGCGAGAAACGGCGAATCCGTCTCAAACATGAAACTGCCCATCGGCGTGGCCGCCAAGGTGTCACGGATGACTTGGGCGTTTTTGAAGGTCATGATGCCCGTGAAACTTACGATGGAATTCATCGCCAGCACCCGCTGCATGCAGGCCGTGTCGTTCACGAAGCAATGGAAGACGCCGCGCACTTTCGGTGTGAACGGTTTCATGATGGCGAGCGTTTGCTCAAAACAATCGCCGCGCGTATGGATGACGACGTTAAGGCCCGTCTCGTCCGCCACTTCCAATTGCTGTTGAAAAATGGCGGCCTGCTTCTCCTTCAACACTTCGTCGTCTGCCACCGTGCCTCCATTGGCGCTGGGCAGCCGGAAATAATCCAACCCCGTTTCTCCGATGGCGACCACCTTGGGATGCTTGGCCAATTCACGTAAGTCCGCGCGAATGTCAGCAGGAGCTTGCAGCGCATCATTCGGGTGCCAACCGACGACGGCATAGACGCCGGGAAATTGTTCCGCGAGGGCGATCGCTTTTCGGCTGCTTTCCAGATCGGTGCCGATGCTGATGACGCGTTGAATCCCGGCATCAGCGGCGCGCTGAACTACAGCGGGCAGTTCCGCGGCGAAATCAGGAAAATCCAAATGTGCGTGTGTGTCGTAAAAAACAACCGACATGGGGAAAAGATAGAAGCGGTCACGGCAAACGGCCAGTCGCAAAAAGAAAAAGCCGCGCCAGACCAACCAAAGCCTGGCGCGGCTGCCCTATACCAACAAATCAATTCCGGCGTGGTCCACCCGTCGTGCCACCGCCGCCGGGACGACCGCCACCACCACCGCCGAAGAAGCCTTCGATGGTCCGACGACGATTGTCGTTATTATCTCCAGCCGCAGCGGGATTCGCCTTGCGTTGCAGGCCTTGAACCGTGTTTTCCACCATCCGCATCATGCGCTCATCCTCGAACTTGAGCGATTGCACCAATTGGATGCGGCTCTGGATGACTTCCGGAGTGAGCGTGCCGTCGTTAAGCCGTCCCAAGGCCATGAAACGCATCATGCCCGCCTCTTCATTGGCCATGATATCACGAAACATCTGGTCGGAGGTGGCACTCATGCCCACGTAATTCAAGGCGGTCGTGGCGATCGCGGCCTTGTCGAAATTGTTCGTCACCCGGGCGTCGTTATACATCGAGTAGAGGATCGGGACGGACTGTTCCTTGAGCGCTGTGGTGAGGTAGGCCAAGGCGCTGCGATCCAAACGGCCATCCGTCTGGATAGCCAGTTGCTGTGCCGTAGGTACGAAACTAGTATCGTTATACTTCCGCAAAATGGCGTAGAGGAAATTCTTCGATTGTTCATCCAGGCGGGTGGGATTTTCCACCGTCAATGGATTGGCCAGCAAATCCTTGGCCGCAGAGATTGCCATCGGGATATACTTATTGGGCACCATCTCTTCGAGCAAAGTGGTCAGGTGCGCCACTTCCACACCGCGACCGGTGGTCTGCAGTGCTTCGGCCAAGATCGTTTCCGCTTCCGAGCCACCGATTTTCTTCACCACATCGAAAAGTCCGATGCGCAAGGAATAAGGATAATAGTCTTCCGTGCGGGGCAGTTCATTGCCACCGCCGGCCCACGGGGGAGGACCGCCACCACCACGGTCACCGCGATCGCCGCCGCCGGGACCTCCCTGACCGGGACCACCTTGCCCAGGCTGCTGTCCGGTAACGCCCGCCGTTTGCACCTGTCCATTCTCAGTGGGCTGCTGCCGTTCCCGCTCATAGGAGACGTCCACGTTTTGCTTCAGAAAGGCGCGGATGCTCGGCAGTGCGGCCGGTCCGATCTCCGCCAGACTCTCCATGTGATGGATGATCTCGCGGATGTGGGCATAGCGCGCATTGCCCGCGCCGGGCTTGATAGCCAACAACTTGTCGAGAATCTCTTTTGGAGATTTCTGAACGGTCTTCACCACCTCGACCGTTTCCGTGATCTGCTCCACGCGCCCTGCCTTATTTTTGGCCCCTTTCAGGTTGCGTTCGAGCTGCTCACGCTCGTCGGTCCATTTGGTTTCGAGCGCGGCTCGTTCTTTTTGGAATTCGGCCGTCTTCTCGTTGGAGACGTAAAGGTAGGCGGCACCGAATCCGACACCAGCCGCTGCGATGCTTGCTAAAATGATTTTCATAGTCGTAATGGGTGTACGCCTTAAACTAAATAACCGGGCGCAACGATTAGTTGCGGGTAATACTAAAGTTATCACGCCCTCGAACGGCAGGCGATACCGACAAAAACGAATCCTTAGGCCGCCAAGGCACCCGCCAACTTCTTGGTCGTGGCGGTGGGACTGGCCGCCCGGAGTTTTGCGATGATATCCGGGAGGATATTCAACACATAATCCACCTCTTCTTCGGTATTGTAAATGCCTAGGCTGAACCGGACGCAACTCCTTGCCCGCTTGGCACTTAACCCCATCGCAGTTAACACGTGAGAGGGTGTCAACGACCCCGTTGTGCAAGCTGAACCGCTGGAGGCACAAACACCCCCCTGATCCAACAAGCTCAGGATAGCTTCCGCCTCCACGCCTTCAAATGAGATATTCGAGGTGTTCGGGAGACGTGGTTCCCGCGCCCCATTCCGTGAAGTGCGCGGAATGTTCTTCAGGATGCCTTGCTCAAGCTTATCACGCAGCTTCCGACCCTTCGTGTTCTCGTATTCCACATGGCCCGCCGCCAGTTCCGCTGCTTTCCCAAAACCGATGATGTAAGGAACGTTCTCTGTGCCCCCGCGACGTCCCTTTTCCTGACCACCACCGATGACGTAGGGCACATATTTCGTTCGCTTCCGCACGTAGAGCATGCCGATGCCCTTGGGCGCGTTCAGCTTATGCGCGGAGAGAGACATCATATCGACATCCAGTTCTTTGACGTCGATGGCCAGTTTCCCAGGGGTTTGCACAGCGTCCGTATGGAAAATTACATCGCGACTGCGGCACAGGGCGCCAATCTCTTCCACCGGGAATAACACGCCGGTTTCGTTGTTCGCCCACATGACGGAGACGATGGCGGTATCGGGTCGGATGGCTAGTTCCAGCCGGTGCAGATCCATCGTGCCGTCTGGTTCCACAGGCAAAAGCGTGACGTTGTAACCCTGAGCCGTGAGATGCTTGGCGAATTTGATATTCGCCGAATGCTCCACCGCC
>JAJNBN010000497.1 GCA_021156225.1 Verrucomicrobiota bacterium
CGGAATCCAATTACCCAATTCCACCAATCCCGGCGTAAGCGAAACCGGCTTCGAGATCGGATGCCGTGAAATCGGTTCCCCATTGAGATAAAACCGCACCTCATTGCCTTCCAGATCATACACTGCCGCCAAGTGAACCCATTGACCAAAACGCTCCGGCGTGAAGATCACCGGGCTGATATAATCCTGCCACACCACCGGCTCCGCATTCGTGCCCACCCGTCGTGACCCATCACCCACACCAAGACACAGCGAACCATCATGCAATATCTGCCAGTGCAGGTAACCGGCCCCGATCCCTTCGCTCATGCAGAGGGAACTCTGCCGGATGTTCAGCCCATGAAGCTGCACACTGGCCGAGAGCGTCAGTTGCTTATACATGCCCGGCACATTGAACCGCACGCGATCGCTCAGGCTGCGGAATTGTAACGCCCGCTTGCCCGGCCACCGCCCCTCCGTCCAACTGCATCCCACAATGCTCCCCGCCCCGATATCTTTTCCCTGCGCTGCCGTATTGCGCAGCGAACGCGAACTACCCTCATCCTGAAAATCCAACCACAGCCGCGCCCCGGCATCTTGCCTCCACCGCGCACTGTCCGCCTGCCAACGATCCAGCGCCTGTCGGTTCGATTGTGTCACCCGCGCATCCAGATCGCGACTGAACGCAAACGCCTTTTCATTTGCTGCCAGCACTTTGGTCGTCCCCGGTTGCCCTAAATCCGCTGCCGCACCCGTGGTAAGCTTGCGCATCTGCGTTTGCGGTTGATACAGCTCCACTTCCCCATTGAAGACATGCAGTTCCGGTGATGAACTGCTAAGGTCCAAACCGAAATCCGTCCCCAAATCCACGATGTCACCTTTCGGCGTGCCGATCTTGAAACCGCGCGCCTGCGGTGGCACATGCGCACTAAACCTCCCTGATTGGCAATAAGCCTCACCCGCCGAGACCAACCGAATCTCCGCCGGTCCTTCGATGCATAACCGTGCCCCTTGGAAAAATTCGATCTCCGCTACGCCGCTCTGCAATTTCAACACCCCCGGCGCTAACGGCGCATTCATCGCGGGTGACATGCCTGTTTTGTCCCACACGATATTCGCCCCCCGCGTCAACACCGCCACGCTCGCTGTGGTTGCTTCCGCCCGCACAACCTCGGCAGAATTGTTCGTTACTGCCGAAGCCACGCGCCCCGTATTGCGTTCAACTGGCTCCGACTTCGGCCACATCCCCCACGCCACCGCACCGATTACAATCCCAGCCGCCATCGCACTTACATGCTTCAACCAGCCATTACCTTGTGGTTGCGCCTTACCCCCCTTAAAGGTCGGCGACACAATCCCCGTAACCTGCTCACGCCGCTGCGATTCCTTCTGCGCCCAAGCCAGCAAGCCCGCCTCCGCATCCTGAAAAACAAACCACAACCGCCGCGCCTCTACCGACCCTTTGAGCAATGTGCTCAACCGTTCATGCTCTTCCGGCGTGATCGTCCCGTCCGCCTTCGCCACGAACAACCGGTGCAGTTCCTGTTGATCCAGTGCCATGCTCATGCTCCAGCCTCCTGCGCCAGCTTGCGCCGCACGCATTCACTCAACAAACGACGCAGAATGCTCAGCTTGTTGTAAAGCGTCTGCGGTGCGCGCCCCGACCGCTGTGCCAATGCCTCCACTTGCATGTCGTTCAGGTAAAACTCACGGACCAAGTCGCGTGACGTGGCGTCCAGTTCCTCCACGCACCGCTCCATCGCCTCAAAGCGCGCATCCTTAAGTTCCAGATCCACCATCCGCTCCTCGGCCAGTCGCGCCATCAATTCATCATCGAAATGGAGTTTTGACCGCGCCGCCACCCGTTGAAAATTCTTGGCCTCGTAAAAGGCAAAGCTGCTCGCCCAGGCGAAGAAATCCAGCGTCTGGTCGAATTCCCCGAACTTCCGCCACATCGTCAGGCTGGCCCGCTGCAAGACATCCTCCGCATCCGCACTGTTCCCCAACATCACCCGTAGAAACCCCAACAATCGGCCATGCGTCGCATTCAGCAGCGTGATGAACCGCTCGCTGGGCTCCGTCGTCGGCACCGGTTGATTTAGGTCTGCCATTCAGGAGGTATTGTATGGAACCGGGTCTAACTTACCGAAATATTTTCACTTAATCAGATAAATCATTCAAACGCGAAAAAGGGGTTGCTCCCGCCATTCTCACTCCCCTAGTTTGCGCCCGTCCCTGTCACTGCGGCTTGCTGTTCAAACCAAAACGTAACGTGCGCCGATCTGCCAATATTACCATCCTCGTGCTGCTCGTCCTGGCCGTAGGGATTAACTACATCGACCGCGGTACGCTCTCCGTCTCGAAGTCCAATATCTCCGCCGAATTCGCTCTGAATTCCACGCAGATGGGTTTTCTTTTCTCCGCCTTCTTTTGGAGCTACGCCCTGTTCCAGCTCGTGGCCGGCTGGCTGGTAGACCGCTATGACGTGAAATGGGTCTACGCCATCGGATTCCTCCTCTGGTCCTTGTCCACGGCAGCCATGGGCTTCTTCTCTGGATTTGCCGTATTTTTCGGGCTGCGCCTGATGCTGGGTATCGGCGAAAGTGTCGCTTATCCGGCCACTTCCAGAATTTTGGCCGCAAACTATCCGGAAGAACAACGCGGCTTTGCCAATGCCCTGATCGATGCCGGTTCTAAGATCGGTCCCGCCTTGAGCATGTTATTCGGGGGACTGTTCGTGGCCGAATTCGGCTGGCGGGCGCTCTTCATCGTGGTTGGCTTGGGCAGCCTGCTCTGGTTGATACCATGGCTGTGGCTGGTTCCTTCCGAGAAAAGCATGGCCGTGGAATCTCAAGCGATAAAACCAAAGGAAGTCACAGTCGGTTGGGGGCAATTGCTTGTGCGTCGCGAAGTCTGGGGCACCTCGTTGGGCATGTTCTGTCTCGGCTACGCCTGGTATTTCCTCGTGTCATGGCTGCCCGCCTACTTGGAAGAAGACCGGGGCTTCTCCAAACCCGAGATGGCTATTTTCGGTTCATTGCCTTTCTGGGCCATGGCGGTGACGTCACTGCTGGGCGGCTGGTTCTCAGACCGTTGGATTCAAAGTGGCGCTACCCCCACTCGCGTTCGCATGACCTTCATCGTGGCTGGCTTTCTTCTGTGTGCCGCTTTCATGGTGCCTGCTGTGATGGTGAAAGAGGCTACCCTATGTGTCGCGTTTCTTACGGCTGCCTGTGCCGCCCTGGGTTTTTATACCTCCAATGTCTGGGCAGTAACCCAGACCTTGGCGGGACCGGCTGCGGCAGGCAAATGGACAGGCATCCAGAATTGCATCGGCAACCTCGGAGGTGTCGTTTCTCCGGCTTTCACCGGCTGGCTCGTGACGGAAACCGGTTCATTCAAACTGGCTTTTGCCTTTTCTTCTGCCGTGCTGGTATTGGGCGTCGGAGCGTACGTATTCCTCGTCGGTCGCGTCGTTCCTCTGGCTTGGCCCGTCATTCCTTCGACCGTGCCCGTGAAATCATGATACCATGAGCACTCACCCCGTCATCGCCACGCTCGCTGATCTGGTGCGCATCAAGAGCATCAACCCTGCATATGAAGGCGGTGTCTCTGAAGCGG
>JAJNBN010000498.1 GCA_021156225.1 Verrucomicrobiota bacterium
GGCGATGCCATGTCCGCTGCTGGACGCCTTTCCCGTAGCCGCCTTGGCCCAGCGCACGGTTCCTTGCGCATCGTAGCTGGCGCAAAAGACGTGGGCTCCGGGCGACTTCGTCACGACGGTATCGCCAAAACGGCCTTCCCCCACCAGCGCGCCGGTAACGTAAGCATTGGCCTGCGCATCCACGGCGATCCCATGACCGTAATCATAACCCGCGCCACCCGCACCCTTCAGCCAAAGCAACTCGCCAGTGGACGAATACTTCGCCACAAAAATGTCATAGTCTCCGGTATTGATGATAGCTTGGCCGCTGAAGACCGCATTGGTGCTCTGGAAATGTCCAGTCACGTAGCAATTACCAACTGGGTCCGTCGCCACTCCGTATGCGCGGTCGATGCCACTGCCACCACCGCTGCGAGCCCAAAGAAACTTGCCGTTGGTGTCACATTTCGCCAGGAAGAAATCAAAGTCGCCCGCACTCTTCAATTCATGTTCGCCAAATTTGGCGGTCCCGATGAATTCACCCGCCAGATAAACATCTCCTTTGGAATCGGTGGTGATGGCGCGGGTTTTATCGTGTCCACTGCCGCCCGCCGCCACTGCCCAGGCGAAATCCATGCTGGCCGCCTGGCTCCGTACCGGGAGCAATAACAACGCGAACGCACAGAATAAAACAGAACGGATGTGGGACATGAATTGGAGATTAAAGAAACTGCGCCGGGAGCAAAACCAAAAATGCTGAAGGCCAACGCGGAAGCTTGCGACGGGCACGGCGCCAGATATCTTGAGACTCAGTATTGATGAGTGGAAAAACGACAACGATAAGTCCGCATCAGGACATGCTGCAACGGCTCCATGCCCAGTTGGAAACCTGGTGCAGCCTTTGGGGCCTCTACCGTTTATCGCGCGAGGCCAAGATCGCTTTTTCCGATCAGCTCGGACTCGCGCTGGGGAAATGCAATCCGAAGACCGGCCAGATCATGCTGAACGGCGTGTTGCTGTTGCCGGAGAATGAGAAACTACTCTTCGAGACGTTGTGCCATGAAGCCGCACACATTACCGCCCATCTGCGCTACGGCCCCTCCATTGAGGAACATGGTATGGAATGGCAGGAGTATATGGAAAAGGCAGGCTTCGTCCCGCGCCCGGTGATCAAACAGGAGGAAGTGTTTGGGCTGGCGATCTCGGTCCGAAGCGACTTTGGACGAGGCTGAGGGCTCTCTTGCCTGCCCTCCCGCCTCAGGAACTGGCTATTTTCCCTTGTTTCCCTCCGCCCTGTCTCGTCATAACATCAGCCGCTCATGAATATTATTGAGGAACTGCAGTGGCGCGGCTTGATCTCCGATCAGACGGATGCGGAAGGCCTGGCGAAACGCCTGGCGGAAAAGCCCATCACGCTCTATGCCGGCTTCGACCCCACGGCGGACAGCCTCCACGTCGGTCATCTGGTGCCTTTACTCGGCCTTCGTCGTTTTCAGAACGATGGGCATTTTCCCATCGCCATCGCCGGTGGCGCCACGGGCAGCATCGGTGATCCGAGCGGCAAATCCGCCGAGCGTTCCCTCCTCACCAAGGAGATGATCCAGGCGAACGTGGATGCCGTGCGCCCGCAATTAGGCCGTCTGCTCGATTTCGAAACGAAGACCAATCCCGCGCGCCTCCTCGACAATGCGGACTGGACCGCGCAATTGAGCTTCCTCGATTTCCTCCGCGACATCGGCAAACACTTCACCGTGAACCAGATGGTGGCGAAGGAAAGCGTGCGTGCCCGCATGGAAGACCGCGAGGTAGGCATCAGCTACACGGAGTTCAGCTACCAATTGCTGCAAGCGTTTGATTTCTACCACCTGAACCAGAAGTTCGGCTGCGAACTCCAGATCGGCGGTAGCGATCAATGGGGCAACATCACCGCAGGCATCGACCTGTTGCGCAAGAAGGGTGGCAACTACGGCTACGGCGTGACGCTCCCGCTCATCACGAAGGCGGACGGCACCAAGTTCGGCAAGACCGAAGGCGGCGCCGTGTGGCTTGATCCCAAGAAGACCAGCCCTTACCAGTTCTTCCAGTTCTGGATGAAGACGGATGACCGTGATGTCATCCGCTATCTGAAATTCTTCACGTTCCTGCCGCAGGACGTGATCATCGATCTTGAAGCGAAGCACACCGCCAATCCCGGTGCGCGTGAAGCCCACAAGGCGCTCGCGAAAGCTTGCACCGATCTCATCCACGGCGAACACGCCACGCAGGAAGCCATCCGCGCGAGTGAGATTCTCTTCGGTGGCAGCTTGGAAGGGTTGGCCGAATCTACCTTCAACGAAATCGTCGGCGAAGTACCCACGAAGGAGTTGCCCCTTGGGCAGTTCGCCGGTGCTGGCTCGACCTTGCTCGATATCCTTGTGGCTTCCGGCCTCGCGACCTCCAAAGGCCAGGCACGCAAGGATGTAGAAGGCGGCGGCATCAACGTGAACAACGAGCGCGAGCAGAACATCGCCCGGCTCCTCGTCACGAATGACCTGCTCTTCGGCAAGCACATCCTGCTCCGCAAAGGCAAACGCAACTACGTGGTGATCACCGCGAAGTAACGTGCTGCCGGCTTCCAGCCGGCAGTTTGAGGCATTCAAAACGAAACGCCCGCTTGGAGATTCCAAGCGGGCGTTCTTATTTAATAGTCTACCAGTTATTTTGCGCTTCGCGGATTCCGCAGGTAATATAACCGCCCATCCTCCGCGCCAATGAGCAGATCCGGCACACCATCCTTGTTCCAGTCCACCGCCGTTGGATGCGTGTCATGCCCTTCGATGTTGCGCGTATCCACGTTGCCTTTGTTCTCGAAGCGATACTTGCCGTCTGCGTAGGCCACCTGACGCAGCCACTGCGCGTTCTGGCTGTTCACCAGCACGTCCAGTTTCCCATCACCATCCCAGTCCAATACCGTGAGCTTCCGACGCCCGCTACCGCCCGCGATCTTCGCGTTCAATTGCAAGGGCGCACCCTTGTCATCACACAAAATACGTTGCGGCGGCAGCAGCACCAGTTTGCTGCCCTGCTTCTTGCGCTCGAAGAAGGAGAGGTAGCCTTCGTGGTCCAGCATCACGAGGTCCACCAAGCCGTCCTTGTTGAAGTCCACTGTGACCGGTGTCGTGCGCCATTGCGTGAGCAATCCTTTGCCTTCAGGCCGCAACCAGCCGTAGGAAAGTGTCGGTTGCGCACCGTTCCATTCTACCTCGACCGGTTTCGCCGCCGCCAGCTTCGGCTTCGTGCGCGTGCCGATGTTCTGATACCACACCACCTTGCCGAGAATGGAATTCACGATGAGGTCCGGTAACCCATCGCCATCCCAATCCGAAACTGATTGCGTCGTGTAACCCCACTTCGCTTCCGCTGGCCCTTGGATAGACCCGCTCGGGCCCGCCATGATGCGCAATACTTTGCCATCCGCTTCCAAACGCCTCGGAGCCGCCCACTTCGGCTGTTCCACACCAGGGCCATTGAGGTTCTCGAAGAACGCGACATAACCCGCTGTATCACCGCAGATGATGTCCGTATCCCCATCGCCATCCCAATCGTAACCAACCGGCGTGGCGAGCGCACCGAACTTTACTT
>JAJNBN010000499.1 GCA_021156225.1 Verrucomicrobiota bacterium
CAAGACGCCCTTAGAATCGAATCGCCTGGACAAATGGGCGATGGAGACGACGGACTCAGCAGAAGAGGGGCTGGGAAGTTTCATTTGATGATTCCCGAATGAATCAGGCGGTAGCGCTCCCGGACGAGTTCCAGAACATCCTCGAGATCGACATCAAGATGGGCGGCAGCAACGAGCAGCGGATCGACTCTTTGCTGCAACTCCTTGAGTTTTTCGCGATGATTCAGAGCCGGAGCATTTTCGGACACATAAGTGCCGGAGCCATGGCGTTTTGTGACGATACCTGCCCGTTCCAACTCAAGGTAAGCGCGGGCGACGGTGTTCGGGTTGACGGTTAGCTGCTCCGCCAGCAGGCGGATAGGAAGGAGTTCATCGTTTGGTTGCAAACGGCCCGCCGCGATGAGGTGGCGGACTTGATTGACGATTTGCTGGTAAATGGGCACTCCATCGACATTGGAAATCTTTAAGTGCATTATCAGTGTATTACTACACTAATAGACTAGATGTCAAGCAAAGCTGGCGGTGGCCCTTCAATTTAATTGCATAACCTCATCTTTACTCAGCATCGCCCGCTCCTACCGGCGACCCCTCTGCCCCGACGGTGACCTTCAAGAAAAGAAAAAACCGCCCCGCATCGCACGGGACGGTGTTTGTTTAGCCTGCGATTTTTAGTTCGGATCAGGCTTCGAAAGAGCGCCCGCAACCACAACTCTGGCGGGCATTCGGGTTGACGATCTTGAAACCGCCACCGGTGAGTTCATCTTTAAAATCCACTTCGCTGCCGCGCAGATAGTTCGAGCTGAATTCATCCACCACGACCATCACGCCATCACGCTCGACAATGGCATCTCCATCACGTTGCTCATCGAACACCATGCCATATTGGAGACCCGAGCAGCCACCGGCTTCGACATAAAGGCGCAAGGGTTTTCCGGCATGCTCCGGCTGGGTCTGATGGACGATCTTGATCTGCTCCACTGCGCTTGCGGACAGGGTGACAACGGCTTCGTTTGTGATAACTGTGCTCATGGCTGCGACTACATTTAGACCGTAGTCCTCCTCTTCAATTGTGTCAAACTTCCTCACAACTTTTTTTGCTGAACTTCCTGCTGGTTCACACCTTGATTTCTCCTATCATCAAAACCAGCAAAGTAATCAACACCTGACCACCTCAGCGCATGTTTGAAGCTGCCGAACTGGGCCGAACGCTGCCCAAGGAAAAATACGAGGCCGAACTGCCCAAGCTCCGGGCCCGTCTGGTGCAAGCACAGCTTGCGCTCAAGGCTACCCAGTCACAAGTGGTCGTCATTATCTCCGGTGTGGATGGTGCCGGCAAAGGCGAGGTGGTGCACCGCCTCAATGAGTGGCTCGATCCGCGCGGCGTGGACACGCACGCTTTCGATGTCCCCTCTGATGAAGAACGCGAGCGTCCTTATTTCTGGCGCTTCTGGCGCACCCTGCCCCCGCGCGGTCGCGTCGGCATTTTCTTCGGCTCCTGGTACACCGATCCCATCATCCGGAAGGTTTATGGAGAGACAGATATCACCGAGCTCGACGCAGCCTTGAAACGCATCTGCTCAGTGGAACGCACCCTCGCGGAAGATGGCACGATCTTCGTTAAGCTATGGTTTCATCTTTCGAAGAAGGCGCAATTCCAGCGGTTGCACGACCTGGAGAACAATCCGCACACGCACTGGCGGGTGCTGCCCACGGATTGGAAACACCACAAACTCTACGACAAGTTCGAGAAGACCGCTGAACGCGTCATCCGCCTCACGGATACCGGCCACGCCCCGTGGCACATCATTGAGAGCACGGATCATCGCCATCGGGATCTCATTGCCGGACGCTTGCTGGCCGATGCGTTGGAGAGCGTCATTGAAGGCCGGGCCCTGAAGCGTTCCCGCAAACCGACCTTGCCAAAGCTCAAACCCACCGCCAACGAGGATGCCACCATCCTTGACCAGGTGGATCTCGATCAGGACATCTCCGATCGCAAATATAAAAAGCGCCGGGCCAAGCATCAAAGCCATTGGAACCGGCTGGTCTGGGAAGCGCATGAGAAAAAGATTTCCAATGTCATCGTCTTCGAAGGCTGGGACGCTTCAGGCAAAGGCAGCAGCATCCGCCGCGTGACCGAAGCCATGGATGCCCGTCTCTACCGGATCATCCCCGTAGCCGCACCGACGGAGGAAGAACGGGCCCATCATTATCTCTGGCGTTTTTGGCGGAGCCTGCCGCGCGATGGCCGCGTCACCATCTTCGACCGCTCTTGGTATGGCCGCATCTTGGTGGAACGCGTGGAAGGTTATGCCACCAGCGAAGAATGGATGCGGGCTTATGGTGAGCTTAATGACTTCGAGGAACAACTCGCCGAGCACGGCATCGCGCTGCACAAGTTCTGGATCCACATCAGCAAAGAAGAGCAGCTCGCACGCTTCAAGAAACGTGAACTGGTTCCCTACAAGCGCTACAAGATCACGGATGAAGACTGGCGCAACCGCAAGAAGTGGGACACCTACAAAGCGGCGGTGAATGACATGATCACCCACACCAGCACGGCTGCGGCCCCATGGACGATCATCCCCGGGAATGACAAACGCTTTGCCCGCATCCAGATCCTCAAGACTCTTACCGAGCGGTTGGAAAAGAAACTGTAAGCCCCGCCTTTGAGCCATGCTTCCGCGCGGATTCGTCATTCTGCTATGCCTGCTCTTGGCCGGTGCTGGCGGCTGGGCCGGTCATCGCTACTTCGAGCACACGGTCGATTTCATGAATGCAGGTTCGGTCACTCTGCTGGTGAGGCTTCATGGGGACGCCCGGGAACTGGCCCGCTATAGCTTTGCGGTAGCGGCGGGGTTGCTGGCCCTGAGTGTGCCATTATCCGCGTTGGTGGCCGCTCGCTTGCGCGCCCGAGCCAAGTATGTGGAACCCCTGCTCGTGGGCTTGCTGATCGGCCTGCTCACCACCAGTGCCGCCCTGCTCTATTACCGGCACGAGATGCAATCGCTGGGGATAAAGTTTGGGGAGCTGCTATCCGTGATGCGGGATTCCCGGCGGGAAATCGCCTTCAATCCCCTGACCCGTTCCCTGCTTTTCGGAGCCGCTTTGACCCTGATTGGAGGATTAGCCCGCGGTTTGGTCTCACCCTTGTCCGGCAAGAAGTGATGCTAGTTACCAGAGGAAGGACTTGAGCTCAGCGACTTCCTTGTCCGCTTCGATCAAGGTAGCCCGCCAAGCGATGATCTTGCCCGCCTTCTTGAACTCCTCACCTTTCAAGGTCAGCTCGCTCCAGCTCCCGGATACGCCCAAAGGTTTGATCGCTTCCTCTAACACGATGTGATTGGGCTCCCCGCTCACGCGTATCTCCATCCGCAATTTCAGGCTGTCCCGCTTAAGATTGATGCCCGCCCAGCGGATATCGAACCGGACGGCCGTGCAACGATCGGGGTTCTTGCGCAACTGCGATTGATAAGCATCTCGCTCGTAAAGGCTTGGCGAAAGGGTGTGACGGCCTTTTTCATCGAGCAAATGGGGCAAAACCTTGCTAATGCGAGCTTTGCCCGCTTCCGCATTAGGAACCACCGCCACCAACATCA
>JAJNBN010000500.1 GCA_021156225.1 Verrucomicrobiota bacterium
AGTATCTGGGCAGCAGTATGAGTATGCGTTCGATGACATCGGGAACCGGACGGGGGTGAAGCAGAACGGGAATGAGAAGCGTAAGGGGAACTATCAGGTGGGTGAGGCGAACGAGTATGGGTTGCGGACGGTGCCGGGGTATGCGGATGTGATGGGGAGCGTGCGGACGAACGCGACGCTGACGTTGAACTTGCAGCCGACGGAGCGGAAGGAGCGCTACTTCCACGGGGAGGTGGCGTTCAGCAACGTGACGGCGGCGGTGTACGGGAGCCTCACGAACTTGGCGGTGATGAATGACGGGAGCAACCCGGCAACCATGGTAAAACGGGTTGTTAACGGCAAATTTTCTCGGCAGCCATCTATAGGAGCTCACTGCTTCTGCTGTGATTTCTGGATGAGATGGGCCACTTGCTTGAGGTCGGCGATGAAGTCTTTTAACTGAGTATGCCGCGTTTCTTCATCGGGTGCTCGCAGAATGGCGGAGGGGTGAAGGGTGGCCATCACGTTCGGAGCCAGGTGTGAAGGGGCAAGCTGGCCGCGTTGGCGGCTTACTTTAAAATCTTTGCCGATCAGTGCCTGAGCGGCCGTGGCTCCCAAGCAGACGAGAATCTTGGGTTTCAACACCTCCAGTTCAGCTTCCAGCCAAGGACGACAGGCGGCTATCTCGCGGGAGTTGGGTTTTTTATGTATGCGCCGCTTGCCGCGAGGCTCCCATTTGAAATGCTTCACGACGTTCGTGACATAGATCTTCGACCGGTCGATGCCGGCTTCGACGAGTGCATGATCCAGCAATTTGCCGGCGGGCCCGACAAACGGCTTGCCTGCCAGATCTTCGTCGTTGCCGGGCTGCTCACCTACCAGGATAACTTCAGCTCGGGCAGCACCTTCGCCAAAGACCGTTTGAGTGGCATTTCTCCAAAGCGGGCAGGCCCGGCAATCATGGGCTGCGAGCTTGAGCTTTTTGAGGGTGGGCCTGGGCGGAATGAGCGGTGCGGCGGTAGTGGCGGGTTTGGTCTTTGGGGGAGGAGCAATGGCTTTGAATTTAGATTTCGAGGTCATTGAGAAATTGATGCTTCTTTCAATTAACCACTGAACTGCAAGGCGACAATTAGGGCGTTCACCCACGGTTGGGAGCTGATGAAGCATTGTGAATAACTTCCGGTTGATTCTTGCCAAAGAGGAGATACTGTTCATTTAGACAGTATGCCAGACTTGACCGTCAGACAGCAGCAGATCGTGGATTTCATCCAGCTTCGGCAGGAGCAGGAGGGGATATGCCCCAGTCGTGCCGAGATAGCGGATCATTTCGGCTTTCGCAGCCGGAATGCAGTGAATGAACATCTCCGCCTGATCCGGCAGAAAGGGTTTATTGGTGAGACAGAAGGGAAGATGAGGGCGCTGAAATTGATAACTCCACTGCAAAGACACCGGCAAAAAGTGGCCAACATCCCCATCTTCGGTTCCATTCCGGCTGGCTTCGCCCAGGCCAAGGTGCAGGAGGCCAAAGGATGTGTCTCAATCGACATCGGCACTTTGGGCATCACGCCGACGCCGGGCACATTTGCGCTGGAGGTGAGGGGAGATTCCATGATCGGCAAGCATATCATGGATGGAGACATCGTGGTGCTGGAGCAGGGTGTGAATCCCAAGTCTGGTGAAGTGGTGGCCGCGCTTATCGATAATGAAAGCACGCTGAAGACCTTTTTGCTGAATCGGGGCAAGCCATTCCTGAGGGCGGAGAATCCCAAGTATCCGGATTTGATACCGGCCCAGGAACTGGTGATCCAAGGGGTCTTTAGAGCATTGATCCGGCGGGCAGCTGGCTAAGCTGAATTTGTGAACAGGCGAAAGGAACATGAGTGCAGCCAATGTCATCGAGCTTCGCCGTCTGCTCGCCGAGAAGTTTCCCGGCTTGCGGACACGGGCGGATGCTGCCGAGGTCCGCACCTCGCGACAGATGGGTTTGCCGCAGATAGATGAAGCGGGCGGTCTGCCCGAGGGGGCATTGACGGAGGTGGTAGCGGGAGGAGCCAGTTGTGGCAGTGCATTGATGATGCGTTTGCTGCTCAGTCACGCAGCACAGGCCAAGCAGATCACGGCACTTGTTGATGGGCACGATTCATTTGATGTAACCGGCATGGAAGCGAACATGTTAGCCCGGTTGCTATGGGTGCGTTGCAAGTCGGCAGAGGAGGCGCTGCAAGCGGTCGATCTCATTTTGCGCGATGGCAACCTGTCGTTAGTTCTGCTGGACCTGGTCAGCAATCCGGCCATTGAAGTGCGAAAGATTCCGGCCACGACGTGGTATCGCTTTCAAAGGCTGGTGGCAGAGAAGAAGACAGTTTGCCTGATCTTCACGCCTCGCTTGATGGTGATGCCGGCCCAAATCCGTATCACGTTGACCGCCAGTTTTTCTTTAACGGCGATTGAACAAAGAGAAGACGAGCTGATCGGACGGTTAACGGTGGAGATTTTGGATAACAAACAGCAACGTGGGATAGGTCGGCGTAAAATAGCGTGAAGGAGTGTCATGTTTGCGGTCGTTTATGTGCCCAGTTTTTCTTTGCAAGCCGTGCTCCGGCATGAACCGGCATTGGTGATGAAGCCGGTGGCGCTGGTAGATCCCCTGCAGACCAAAACGCACATCGTGCAATTGAACCGCGCGGCCCTGAAGCAAGGCGTCGCCATTGGACTCACGGTCAGCCAGGCGATGGCACGATGCGGTGATCTGCTGATCAAGACGCGTTCGCTCAGCCAGGAGGAGGCGGCCACCGGAGTGCTGCTACAGACGGCTTATGCTTTTTCCGCAAGGATTGAAGCTACCAGCCTCGGAGCCTGCACCTTGTCCTTGCAGGGATTGAAGCTGGAGCACGAACTGGAAACTTGGGCGGAAAAGATCAGGCTCATCCTGTCTTCTTTGCAGATGGTGGTCCAGATCGGGGTGGCCATAACACCGGGGCTGGCCTTGTTGGCGGCCCGAAATGCGAAATCTGTTTCCGTCATCAGAGATGCTGCCACCTTTGTCGCTGATATGCCCGTTGAGGCATTGGAACCAGAGCCAAAGATTCTGGAAATTTTGCAGCGGTGGGGGATACGGACAGCGGGAGTGTTTATCAGTCTGGGCAAAGACAAGGTTTTGGAACGGCTGGGAGCGGAGGCGTTAAGCATGTTCGAGCGGGTTTCGCCTTCAGCCATGCGGCCGCTCCGCATGGTATTTCCTTCCGAAACGTTTTCCGAGCAGATGGAATTTGAGGCGGAGATCGAGACGATTGAACCGTTGCTATTCATCTTACGACGTTTCGTGGAACAACTTTCGCGCCGCTTGGAAGTGAGCCATCTGGTCGTGGCTGAATTGCAGCTCCGGCTGGATTTGGCTTCGGGAGCGAACTACCGGCATGCCTTTCCCATTCCTGCTCCTACCGGAAATGTCGATACGCTATTCCGAATGTTGCAAACGCATCTGGAAAACGTGCGTACGGATGCACCCATCGTCCGCCTGGAATTAACAGCGATTCCCGCCAAGCCAGACCTGCATCAGTTCGGCCTGTTTGAGACGACGTTGCGCAATCCCAACCAGTTTGCCGAAACCTTGGCACGG
>JAJNBN010000501.1 GCA_021156225.1 Verrucomicrobiota bacterium
GCAAGCATGGTGCGCATGGTGGGAAAGGATAAAGGAAAAGAAAGGTGCAGGGCAAGGGGCGGCAACGTGTAATGGTAGAGCTGTGAAAAATGATTGAGTCTATTCTGCTTACGACCTTGCTGCGGGTTGAGGCAACCCGCGCTCCACTAGTTACTCTTCCCAGAAGCAGTTCAGCACGGAATGGCGGGCGGCTTTTTGATGTTGGGTGATGGCTTGGGTGATGAAGTTCTTGCCCAGTTCTACGGCCAGCGGGAGTGGACAACCTTGAGCCAAGTAGCCGGTGATGGCGGCAGAGTAAGTGCAGCCAGTGCCGTGGGTGGAGACGCCGCGCACGTAAGGAGCCGTGAGGAGCAACTCGTTCTGGCCGTCGAAGAAAATGTCGATGGCTTCGGCGCTGTTCTTCAGGTGTCCACCTTTGACGAGGGCGGCGCAGCCGTAGGTCTCAAAGATTTTACGGGCGGCGGAGCGGAGGTCATCGACGTTCGCCAAGGGGCGGTTAACGAGGATGGCGGCTTCATCGAGATTGGGTGTTACCAAGGTAGCGAGCGGCAGGAGTTCTTCTTTGACTGCTTTGATGGCGGATGACTTCAGGAGGCGTACCCCGCTGGTGGATACCATCACGGGGTCAACGATCAACGGTGGTCGTTTGCCTCGAGAGTAAAATTTTGTGATGACGCGGATGATGGGCGTGGAGAAAAGCATGCCCGTCTTTACGGCGGCTGGTTTCAACTCTGCGAAGACGGCCTCGATCTGTTTCTGCACCATTGCTGGTGAGGCTGCCTGAATGCCGGTGACGGCCTTGGGGTTTTGCGCAGTGAGGCAGGTGATGGCGCTGGTGCCGTGAACGTTTAGCGCGGCGAAGGTTTTCAGGTCCGCCTGGATGCCCGCACCGCCACCGCTATCGGAACCGGCGATGGTGAGGGCGACGGGGAGTGTGAAGGCGGTGGTGCGGTTCATGCAATTACTTGCAAGCAGGTTAGAGGAAAGGTGGCGAGGATTCAACAGGTGACGCATTTGAGCGGATTGTCGATGGGGATCCGCTGACGGCCTGTTGTGTTGGGCCAAGGGAGACTGGACAGGCGAAGGCGCCCGTCCCACTACGGCGAGATCAGGCGAGGGCGCCTGATGGGGGCGGTGATCCGCAGTTTTCGGGTTTGCAGTTTTTGGCGGGCGTGTAACCTAACGGCATGGCGATGGACAAAGAACAGGTGGCAGAGATTTTGCAGGAAATCGGCGTTCTGCTGGAATTGAAGGGCGAGAATCCGTTCAAGACACGGGCGTATGTGAACGGCGCGCGGACGCTGGAGAGCCTTTCAGAGCCGCTGGAGAAGATCGTGGCGGAAAACCGGCTGGGCGAGATCAAAGGTTTCGGCGATGCGCTCCAGCAAAAGGTCACGGAACTGGTGACGACTGGCCGGCTGAAGTACTACGAGGATTTGAAGGCGTCTATCCCTGCGGGCATGGTGGCCTTGCTGGAAATCCAAGGTCTTGGTCCCAAGAAGGTGAAGGCGATGCATGACAAGCTGGGCATCGATTCCTTGGAATCACTGGAAGCCGCGTGCAAGGCGGGGAAGGTCGCGGAGTTGGATGGTTTTGGAGAGAAGACGCAGGCGAAGATTTTAGAGGCCATCGATTTTCGGCGTAAGTACGCCACGCGGCATCGCTTGGTGGATGCGTTGTATGCGTCCGAGCCGATTTTGGATGCCTTGCGTGATCATCCGGATGTCATCCGTTGCAGCACGGCGGGCAGCTTGCGCCGCTTCAAGGAAGTCATCGGCGATATCGATTTTCTGGTCTCCTCCAAGAAGCCTTTGGAGATCATCGATTTCTTCACGAAGTTGCCCGGAGTCATCAACGTGCTGGCCAAGGGGGATACGAAATCCAGTGTGATCGTGGAGGGTGGCATCCAGGCGGATTTGCGCGTGGTGAGTGATGCGGAGTATCCCTTCGCGCTCGCGTATTTCACGGGCAGCAAGGAGCATAACATCGTGATGCGTCAGCGCGCGATTCAACGCGGCTTGCGGCTAAATGAATACGGGCTGTTCCGTTCCAAGGAAGAAACGCGTGATCCAGCTTTGCTGGTGGCGTGCCAGACGGAGGATGAGATTTTCAAGACATTGGACCTGCCTTACATCGCGCCGGAATTGCGCGAAGACCATGGCGAGTTTGTGGCGGGTGAGAAGAACGAGCTGCCGCGCCTGCTCGAATGGACGGACCTGAAAGGCTCGCTGCACAACCACTCCAACTGGAGCGATGGACGCAACACGCTAGAGGACATCGCCAAGTTCATGAACGAACTGGGCTGCGAATATTGGGCGGTGACGGATCACAGCCGTGCTTCTTATCAGGCGAACGGTTTGGACCCGGAGCGACTGCGCAAGCAGTTGGTGGAGATCAAAGCCATCAACCAGAAGCTGGCCGATGAGGGTGAGGATTTCCGGTTGCTGACCGGTTCCGAGGTGGATGTGCTGAAAGAACGGTTGGATTTCGAGAATGACATGCTGGCGGAGTTGGATGTAGTGGTGGCCAGCTTACACGTGCCGGGCAGTGATGAGGCGGACAATACGAAACGGCTCATCCGCGCGGCAGAAAATCCGTATGTCCATATGCTGGGGCACCTTACGGGGCGGTTACTGCTGGAGCGAGAGGCTTACAAGGTGAATCAGCACGCCGTGATCGATGCTTGCGCGGCGACGGGCACGTGGATCGAGCTGAATGCGAATCCTTACCGCTTTGACATGGATTGGCGCTTGTGGATGTATGCGAAGTCCAAAGGAGTGAAATGTGTGGTGAACAGTGACGCCCATCGGCACGAGCATGCGGGCTTTTTGAGGCTGGGTGCGGGCATCGCCCGGAAAGGGTGGTTGACCAAAGATGACGTGGTCAATACGTTGTCATTGAATAACTTGCGGTTGGCACTGCAAAAAAAGCGAAGTGGGATTTGATTCCAGAAGAGACTTCGGCATAGTCAGACGCAGTAAAGAGAAGTTGTTTTTTGCATGCCCATTTCTGGAGCCAAACCTGCACCGCTACCCTCCAACGAGAAAGAGCGCCTCGAAGCCTTGCATGGGTATCATATCCTCGATACCGAAGCGGAGCAGGACTTTGACGATCTTACCCTCTTAGCGGCGCATATTTGCGGCGTGCCCATCTCCCTGATCTCCCTCATCGACGAGAAACGGCAATGGTTCAAATCCAAGGTGGGATTGGAAGCCCCGGAGACGCATCGTGACATGGCCTTCTGCAGCTATGCCATCCATGACCGGGAGGTGATGACCGTGCCGGATGCCCAACAGGATGAGCGCTTTGCCACGAACCCGCTGGTGACGAGCGATCCCAACATCCGCTTCTACGCTGGAGCGCCATTGGTAACGAGTGACAATTATGCCATCGGTACGCTGTGTGTCATCGACCGGGTGCCGCGGGAATTGACGGATGCCCAGAAGGAAGCCTTGCAAGCGCTGAGCCGCCAGGTGATCGGGCAGATCGAGATGCGGCGGGTGATGAAGACCGAGAAGCGTTTCCGGAAGCAGGTGGAGGATGCGCAGGCCAAGCTGGCCGACTTTTTAGATAATGCGAATGACCTCATCCAGAAC
>JAJNBN010000502.1 GCA_021156225.1 Verrucomicrobiota bacterium
CGTTGCAGAAGGGTTGACTTAGTCGGCCGATTTGCCGCAAGTTGGCCGCATCCGACGTAGTTAACCAAGTCCCCGAACTATCTGAAATTTTCCTATAGCCTGGGTTCAGCGGCAATGGTCAAAGCTTTGCTCTTTATCGGGGAAAGAGCCGGTTCTTCCAACTCGGGGACGATTCGCGATCCAGACACTTCCTGGCACACGATAGCAGACCGCTGTGACGCCGCAGCGATACCGTTTTTGATCGGGGTCAGGGGAGGCATAGGATCATGAATGATGCAGATTCCCCGCCGGCTGGCAATTCACAGGCGGAGATCGAGCAGTTGGTCCGCCAGCTTCATGATACAGAGGAACGATTGCGGGTGCTGACGGGCGGGAAAGTTGATGCCGTGGTGCATCCTTCTGGGGCTTCTTATCTTTTACACCGGGCGCAGGGAGAGCTGCTGAAAAGCGAGGCGGCACAACGGGAGCTTTCGGCCTTGCAGCTCGCCATCATGGATGCTTTGCCGGCGCACATCGCCTTGTTGAATGAGCAGGGGGTGGTGGTGGCGGTGAACGATGCGTGGAAGGGTTTCGGCTCAAACAATGTATTTGATACGGCTGATTACGGGATCGGGCGGAATTACATCCAGATCTGCGATCAGGCCCATGGTGAGTGTGCTTCCGAGGCGCATCAGGTGGGCGAGGGGATCAAAGCGGTTTTACGCGGTGAGGCCAGAAGTTTTTCCCTGGAGTATCCCTGTCATACGCCGACGGAGAAACAATGGTTCCGGGTAATGGTCACGCCGTTGCACAAAGGCGGCGTGGGCGGGGCGGTGATCATGCATGTGAATGTTTCCGAACGGAAACTGGCCGCGGAAGCGTTGCGGGAGAGTCACGAGAAGTTTAATCAACTGGCGGATAACATCACGGATGTGTTCTGGATCCGTTCGGCGGACATGCAGGTGGTGCATTATGTGAGCCCGGCGTTTGAGCGGATATGGGGGAGACCGGTGGCGAGCCTGTATGAGAATCCTTTGAAGTGGATGGAATTCGTAATGCCGGAGGATCGTTCACACGTGCAGGCGGCATTCAAGGGTTTGATGGAAGACGCTCCCGACCTGGATGTGGAGTACCGCATCCTGAGGCCGGATGGAGAAATGCGCTGGGTGCGGGTGAGGGGCTTCAAGGTGCGGGATGGGAAGGGCGAGGTCATCCGTTTTGCAGGGGTCGCCACGGACATCACGGAGCGGAAAGCGGTAGAAGAAGAACTGGCTTTAAAGAGCGAGACACTGACAGGAGTGACTGAGGCATTGGCGGCGTATGTCGAGCAGGATGACTGGCGGGCGGCGATGGGCCGTTTGTTGCAGTGTGCGCTCAAGCAAACGCAAAGCGAGTATGGTTTCATTGGGGTAGTCATGGGGTCGCAACTGCGGGTGCTGGCTCATGAGGGCATAGTGTGGGACAAGGTGCTCAACCGTGAATTCTATGAGCAAGCATTGCGCCGCTATGACGAGGTCGGGTACCTGGAATTCTCCAATTTCAACAATCTATTTGGCCGAGCGATTACGACCGGCGAGGTGGTGATCGCCAATCTGCCAAAGCACGACTCACGATCTGGCGGACTGCCGCCCGGCCACCCGCCGATGCATAGTTTCATGGGGGTGCCGATAGCCACCGGCAAGCAAGTCCATGGGGTGGTAGCGCTGAGCAACCGACCGGGCGGGTATTCTGATGAGGAAAAGCGCCGAATCGAAACCCTAGTCCGGCATGCCAGCGGCCTGTGCACCAGCTACCAGCAACATGAGGCAGCGCTGGAGATGGAGAAGCAGCGTTTGAAGGCGGAAGCGGCGTTGCGGGCGAGCGAGGCGAGCATGGCCGCCGCCCAGCGGATCGGGCATTTCGGAAGCTGGGAGCTGGACCTGACGGATCAACAAGAGGTGGATGCCAATCCATTGCGCTGGTCCGATGAGATGTATCGCATCGCGGGATATGAGCCGGGGACGGTGACGATCACGAACGAGATGTTCTTCCGCCTCGTGCCGCCGGTGGAGCATGACGCCATCCGGCAGGCGGTGAGCATTGCGATCCAGAAGCGTTGTCCTTATTCCATCGTGCATCGCTTAATCCGGCCGGATGGGCAGGAGCGCATCGTGCATGAGACGGCGCAGTTGTTTTTCGATGGGAAGACCGGCGCGCCGCTGAGCATGATCGGCACGGCGCATGACATCACGGAGCAGCGCAAAACCGAAGAAGCGCTGTGGCGGAGCGAACGGGAGCAAAGGGAGCTGGTCAAGCAACTGGAACTCGAGCGGGCGCGATTGGTGGCGGCGCAAAGGGTGGCGAAGGTGGGGAGCTGGGAAACCAATCTGACCAACCTGACGGTGATCTGGTCCGCGGAGACATACCGTATTTTTGAGGCTGACCCGGCGACATTTGTTCCCACGCACACGGCATTCCTGAACTTGGTTCACCCGGAGGACCGGGAGATGGTGGAGGGGGCTTTTAGCCGGTCGTTTGAGCAGCAAACGGCGTGCACGATCGAGCATCGTCTGTTGTTGCCGGACGGACGGATCAAGCATGTGGAGGAGCGCTGGCAGGTTTTTCGTGACGACCAGCAGAAGCCGGTGCGGGCCATCGGCACGTGTCAGGACATCACGGCGCGCAAGCTGGTGGAGGAAGAAACGGAGCGGCAGGCGTCCTTCGCCCGCTATAATCCCAACCCGGTGATCGAACTATCGGCCGAGGGACGGCTCAATTATTTCAATGAAGCTACGGCCAGCATGGCGCAGCGGCTGGGTTATGAGCATCCGGCCCAAATTTTGCCGCCTGATATCCGGGAGATAGAGCGCGAATGCCTGACTACGGGAGAGCCCCGGCTAAGGCTGGAAAAGGAAGTGGCCGGGCGGGTGATATCCTGGTCTTTTTTCCCCATCGCGAGCATAGGAGTGGTGCATGGGTATGCGGGCGATATCACCGAACGCAAACAAGCGGAGCAACGTGCATCGGAGGTGCAAAGGTTCAACCACACACTTATCGAAACCTCGCCGCTGGCAGTGCTGACGTATCGGGCAAACGGCGCGGGGGTCAGCGCCAATGCGGCCAGTGTACGCATGCTGGGCGCGCCGGACATCGGAGCGGTGCGGACGCAAAATTTTCGTCAGCTCAAGTTTTGGCAGCAGACGGGATTGCTGGCGGCGGCTGATGCGGCCCTGACGAGCGGACAACCGCAGGAGCTGGAGGTGCACGGACGAAATTCGTTCGGCAAGGAGATCTGGTTGCATTGCCGGTTAAAACCATTCACCTATGCGAACGAGCCCTACTTGCTCTGCTTCTTTGATGACATCCGGGAGCGCAAATGGGCGGAAGAGCAACTGGCCGAGCAGGCGGCATTGCTGGACATCGCGCACGAGGCCATCGTGGTAAAAGACCTGGAGGGGCTGATCATTTACTGGAACAAGGGGGCGGAGCGGATTTACGGGTGGACGGCGGCCGAGGCGATGGGACGGAAAGACTTCGAGCTGCTTTACAGGGATACTTCGCAGGTGGTGGAAGCGCAGGCGGTTTTGCTGGCCAAAGGGGAGTGGCAGGGAGAGGTGAACAAGGTGACGAAAGA
>JAJNBN010000503.1 GCA_021156225.1 Verrucomicrobiota bacterium
TCATTCCCGCATCGATCATCCGGCCTAACATTTCCGGAGAATCAGTAGCGGGACCAAGTGTCGCAATGATCTTAGTCTTGCGGGCGCTGTTTGCACTCACGGGGCGGGAAGATAGGGAAATGGGGCGTCATGGGAAGCTTTTATGCAGAGAAGTAGCTGGCGTTCTAGTCATCGTCAGCATGAGCAAAATGCGGGATAGGAAAGCGGTTTGAAGACTGGTGGGGGCCGTGATATGCTATAAATGTGGTTCGGAAGCCTTTTGGCTGGCGTCGGTGTCGAAAAAGGGCCACGAATGGGCTTGCCAAGCGGGCGGGGGAACCGCATATCTAGCAAAGTTTTGAATTAAAGAACTGATTTTTATGGCTGACCTAGAAAATAGCTACACGCAGAACGTGACGGGCAAGTATTACGTGGACAATCAATGCATTGACTGCGATCTGTGCCGCGAAACCGCCCCGCAGAACTTCACCCGTAACGATGACGGCGGTCATTCTTACGTCTACAAACAGCCCGGTTCCCCGGAAGAGGAAGCCCAGTGCAAGGAAGCCATGGAAGGCTGCCCGGTGGAAGCGATCGGTAACAACGGCAAGTAAGCCGCTACCGTTCAAATATTTGAAAACCCCGCAGGTTTCGGCCTGCGGGGTTTTTTGTTTTTGGGAAAAGGCCGATTACAAATCGAGACTCAGTAAGCGTCGCCGCAGTAACTCCAGCGCTTGCTGAGAGGTGATGTATTTGAACGTTTCGCGGTCAAAGGTGTTGATCGGGTTGATGACTTTCGTGCGTTCGCCATCGGTGAGGGCAATGAAGACGGTGCCGACGGGTTTCTCGGGCGTACCGCCCGTGGGACCGGCGATGCCGGTGACGGCGATGGCGTAATCAGCACCCGTGCGAATGCGGGTACCTTCTACCATCGCGCGGGCGGTGGCTTCACTGACGGCAGCGTGGGTGGTGAGGGTTTCGGCGGGGACGCCGAGAAATTGTTGTTTGGCTTCGTTACTGTAGGTGACCAATCCAGCCAGGAGCACGGCGGAGGCGCCGGAGACATTGGTGAGGCGGTGGGCGATGAAGCCGCCGGTGCAGGATTCGGCAAGAGCGAGGGTTTTCTTCCGTTCTGTGAGCATCTTCACGATGGTGTTTTCCAGATTGTCATCGTTCTCGGCGAAGATGTGTGCGCCAATCTTTTGGTAAACGATGTCGGCGGCTTCATTCACGGTTTCTTCCGCGCCGCAGCCTTCAAAGACGAGGCGGACATCGACCTCACCCACGCGGGCGCAGTAACCGATTTGCAGGCCGGCTTTGGTCAATTGAGCGAGGGCCGGGGCGATCTGCTCTTCCACACGTGATTCGCCGAGGCCGACGCTGCGGAGCGTGCGACAGGCAAAGGTGGTTTCGAGCGGAAATTCGCGATTGAGGAAGGGGACGACTTCTTCAAGGAAGACAGGGCGTAATTCACGCGGTGGACCTGGTAACATCACGATCCACGTGGGCTTCCGGTCGGCGCGATAGGGATTTGGGTCCAGCTTCATGGCGAGGCCGGGGGCGGTGCCGTAGCGGTTCTCAAGGACGAGAGCACCTTCGGGAACGCGGGCTTGCACCAAGGTGCTGGGCGGCATGGGGCGCTTGCGCTTGAGAAAAAAGCTCTCGATGTGCGCGGCGATGCGCGGATCTTCGATCAAAGGTTTGCCGAGGAGTTCCGCGATGAGGTCGCGCGTGATGTCATCGGAGGTGGGCCCAAGGCCGCCAGTGCAGATGATGAGATCGGCATGGCCGGCGGCTTCGCGGACGGCGTTCTGGATGGCGCGGCCTTCATCGGCAATGGCGACCTGGCGCTGGACGAGGTAGCCGCGGTCGGTGAGCTGGCGGCAGAGCCATTGCTGGTGGGTGTTCAGGACACGGCCGAGCATGAGCTCCGAGCCGGTGTTGATGATTTCAATGTTCACGCTATGTCAGGCTGCCCGTAGCAGATGGGTGGGACTATATAGGGAACTGGTGAAGATGCCAGTTTTCCGACAGGCGAGGCGGCGTCAGATGGGGACGGATGCTCCCTTACACGGAGGGAGTGACGCTCGTTGACTTGGCCGTGAGGCAAAATATAGTAGCAGCATGTCGGTAATCGATAAAACTGAGGCGAAACGTCGCTTCATGGATTTTCTGGCGAAGAAGAATCTGCGCATCACGTCGCAGCGCCAGGCGATTGTCGATACAGTTTTCAGCACGGACAAGCACTTCACGGCGGAGCAGTTGCTGGATTGGTCACGCAAGAAGGATAAATCCGTTTCCCGCGCCACGGTGTATCGGACGCTGCCGTTATTGACGGAGAGCGGGCTGGTGCATGAGATGGATTTCGGCAAGGACTACAAATTTTATGATCCGAACTACGCGGATCATCCGAATCACAATCATCTGATCTGCCAGGATTGTGAGAAGATTGTGGAGTTTGAGAGTGACAAAATCGAGGAGATCGAGAGCCAGATCAGCCATAAGCTGGGGTTTTCGATGAAGTCGCAACGGTTGCAGATTTCGGCATCGTGCGATGAGTTGAAGCGCTTGGGCGCCTGCAAAAACAAAGGCTGCTAAGCCAGGCCGGTTGCACCGGCGGGCCAATAGGGTGAGGGGGAAGGTTGTCGAGGGGGCTGGTTGAAAGCTGGTAAAATTTTCCAAAGAAAAAAGCCCCGCGTTTGCGGGGCTTTTTCTTTTCAAAGGAATCAATTTCTCAATCTATTTACTCAGGAAGTAGAACAGGAGGAAAATGACGACGGCAACGCCACCGAGAATCAGATACAACTTCATGTTGTTCTGGGCTGCCGGAGCAGGAGCTGGAGTCTGCGCAGCCGGTTGCGGCTGGCGGACCGAGGGAGCGGTGCGCGGTGCCGTGACTGAAGGCTTGGGCGCGTTCGACGTGGACCAAGCAGGTGTTGGTGTCGGCGTGACGTTGAGATTGGATTTGGTCGCGGGTGTGGGCGCGGGCTTAGGTGCGGGCGTAGGCGCCGGGGCCGGCCGGGAACCGGTCGTGGGCGCAGGCTGTGCCGGACGGGAGCCAGTAGCGGGACGGCTCCCGAGGGGTTCGGCATCGGGAGGCGTGCCACCAGCCCACCAGCCACCATCGGCACCTGCGGCGGGCGCACCACTCGCCGGAGCAGGGGCGCCAGCGGCGATGCCACTGATGAGCGTATCCATGGTGCCATTATCCAAGGCGACCATGACATCTTCGTAAACCGGCACCTTGGAAACGTCCGCCAAGCAGACGCGTTCGAGCAATTCGCCGAGTTTCTTGACCTTGTCGTCCTTGCTCTCCTTGAAGCGCTTGATGATCTTGGATGAACTTGGGTTCTTATAATCCCCGGAGAGCATCAGAAGGTTGTCACCGGTATAAAAGTCTTTGAACAAGGCCGGGTCACTGGCGAGGCCGAGGAACGAAGTGTGGATGACGATGGCGGCGAAGTTATCCAGTTCTTCGTTGTAAAAATCCGAGGTGCGGCGGGGGTGCTGGAAGTTCGCATGGCCCAATTCCGGTGCTTTACCGCGGAAGGCCGGGGTATACATGCCGTCATAGTCCACGAGGCGGATCTCGTTCTTGGGGGTGACCATG
>JAJNBN010000504.1 GCA_021156225.1 Verrucomicrobiota bacterium
GGCGTATGGATCAGGGTCCGTAAGCCGGAGGGGGAAAGGGACGTCGACCAAGAATGAGGTCGGGGAATCTCTAGTAGCCACTGCGGAACCGGCCGGGTCAGGGACGTGTGCTGAATTTGAACTCTCAATCGTGAGGGGGAGAACACGATATCTCACAGGGGTCGGATGGTTTCATTGTTCTTTGACATAGTTCTCTCTGTTTAACCGCAGATGGACGCAGATAGACGCAGATGGGGACGAAAGTAAGATTTCGGGCTCTGGCTGTGTTGTTGAAGTTCAAAGCTCAAAGTTCAAAGCTCAAGCCGGAGTTTTCCGGGATGAGTTTAAAAACTTGGGGCGGCGGACTGAAGGGTGTCTTATTGGGTGGTGAAAACAAGGAAGTGGCTGGCGAGGGTTTGGTCCGGTGAGGGTGGACTGGTTGCTAAAGTACCGCAGGACAGGAGGCAATCGCGTAGGAAACATAAAACGGATCAGACAGGAAGGCGCACTTCGGGGGAATGTATGATTTATGAAGTATGAGTTATGAAGGGGAATAGGTCGAATAGGTCCGATAGGACTAATAGGACTTATGAGGAAACATCCAACATCGAAAACTCAACATCGAGCATCGAGAGACGAAGAGGTTATTCGAGGGCGGCAATGGCGGCTTTCAGCCTGCGCTCCAAGGTGTTGAGGCGGGGTTGGGCGGTGATCTTGCCACCGCCGATCTCGGTGACGTAGAAGGAATCGATCGCAGCGCCTTTCTCAGTGGTGATCTTGGAGAGGATGACGTCCACCTTCAGGTCACTGAGGGTCTGGGCGATGGTGAAGAGCAAGCCGACGCGATCTTCGGTTTCGATATCGATCACCGTGCTTTGCGCGGAGGTTTCGTTGTCGAAGCTGATGATGATGGGCAGTTCCTCGCCTTCCAACGGGAAGTAAAGGGGCTTCACGGCCTTGCGCTTCTTGATGAGGGCGGCGAGGTCGGCTTCGCCGGTCAGCACCTGGCCGAGATACTTCTCGAAGAGTTCCTTGGCCTCGCGTTCGGCGGGTTTGCCGGTGACGGCGTCATTGACGAGCAAGGTGTCCAAGATGATGCCATCGCCCCGGGAAAAGATCTGGGCGCTGAGAATGTTCAGGCCCGCAGCGGTGAGGGCTCCGGTAATCTTCGCAAAGAGACCGGTGCGATCCCAGGTGCAGACCTTGACGACGCTGTGGCTGCGGTCGGGCTCGTTGTGCCAGTAGGTGACGGGCTCCAGCGCGCGATTCTCCTCGGTGAGCTGGAGATGCATGAAGCGATGCGTGAGGGAAAGATCCGTCATGACATCGCGCGCGCTGTGGGTGTGGAAATAGCGCGGGGGCAGGGCGTGGAAATGGGCGTAGAGTTCGTCCTCGTTGAAGCTGGCAGGGGCGAGTTTGCGGACTTCCTTGGCCAAGTTCTCGCGCAGTTTCTCCTCGGCGCGGATGAAGTCCGGTCCGCCAGAGATGAGGTTCATGGTGTTGCGGTGCAACGACCAGAGGAGCGAGTCCTTGAAGCTGTTCCAGATCTTGTCGCTGGTGCCCATGGAATCCGCCACGGTGTGCAGGGTGAGCATCGGCGGGGTCATCGAGATCGCGGCGTTGGGAGATCTGCACCATGGTGAGGTGTTGCTCGACGATGAGGTGCAGGGTTTTGATGGAGGCGGCGTCCAGCTTGAGGCGGCGGCCCATGCGGTCCACGAGGCGGGCGCTGTCCTTCTCGTGATGGCCGCTCTCATCGGCCTTGCCGGCATCATGCAAGAGCAGGGCGAGGTAGAGGAGGTGCGGGCGCTCCAGGCTGATGAACATCTCGGTGTAGCCGTTCAGCGGTGGCGTCTTGGCGCCCCAAATCTCATCCAGCTTTTGCAGGCACATGAGCGTGTGCTCATCGGCGGCGTATTGATGATAGAACTCGTGCTGGACGAGGCAGGTGAGACGGCCGAATTCCGGGATGTATTTCCCGAGGAAATCGACGTTGTGCATCATGCGCAGGATGCGCGCCACGTCACCGCGCTGGCCAACGATCTGGAGGAATGTCTCGTGAACGTGGATGTCATCCAGAAAGTAGCGGTTCACCAACGAGAGTTGCTGGCGGATGAGCTGGGCCAGATCCGGGTGCAAAACCAGACCGCGTTGCTGGGCGTAGAGAAACACACGCATCAAGCGGCGCGGTTGTTCGCGAAAGACGCGGGCATTGGCGGCCTCGATCTGGCCTTCGTAAAAGACGAAACCATCGACCGGCGCGGGCTTGGCCGATTTGCGACTGCGCAGAATCTCGCGGAACGTGGGGAAGCGGCTGGCGACGGGCATGATGGCCAGACGCTGTTCCACGAGCTGGGTGATGAGGTAGATGTTGCGCGAGTGCTTGTAGAAATCGCGCATCAGACCTTCCAGCCGTTTGCGCGGAGAACGATCGGTGTAACCGAGATCATGCGCGATGGCGGGCTGGATGCTCTTGGGCAAAGCATCAACCGGGCGACCGGTGTGATAATGGAGGTCGGTGCGGATGCGCAGGAGGTAATCGTAAGCGGCTTCGAGCTGCTTGGATTCACTCGCGCTCATCAGATCGCGCAGGCGCAGTTCCTCGGTGGTGCGGGCGCGGATCTTGAAGAACGCCATCCACATCAGGTTCTGGAAATCGCGCAAGCCACCGCAACCATTCTTGATGTTCGGCTCCTGCATACAGGCGGAGTTGCCGTATTTGGAGTGACGGTCCTTTTGGTCAGTGAGACGCGCGGCGATGTATTCGTTCTCGTAACCTTTGACGCACTTGTTCTCGACGACCTTTTGGAACTTGTCGAACAGACCGGCATCTCCGGCGATGAGACGGGCCTCGATGAGCGAGGTCTTGGATTGCATGTCGCTGTTGGCGACCTTCACGCAATCATCCAGGCTGCGCACCGCGGGACCGACCTTGAGGCCGATGTCGTAGAGCGTGTAGAGCAGGCCGCCGCTGCCGGTGAGGGCTTCGAGGAGCGGATGCGGTTTGTTCCGGGACATCATGCGACCGTCATGCAGGAACATGATATCGATATCGCTGTGCGGGTTTAGTTCGCCACGGCCGTAACCGCCGATGGCGAGCAGGGCCAGGGGCGGAAGCTGCGGGAGATAGAACTGGCCGAGTTTGACGACGGTATCGAAGAGATTGCGCAAGAGCGCGTCCATGATGGCGGCACGGGCCTGGCAAATCTCGCGGCCACCGCCGCCAGCACGATGAAGGATGCGCAGGCGATGGGATTCGACCTTGAGGAAGTTCTTGTAGCGGGCCAATTCCTGCGCGGGTGTGCGGCCTGCCGGCAGAGGCAAACGCTGGCGGGCACTGGCTTCAATCTTTTCCAACAAAGTCGGCACGCGGGGACAGTAGGGGGACGGGGGATAAAGTGCAAAGTGAGAAGTTTAGGGGAAATCCCGGATCAACTTCTCACTTTGCAGCAGCCGCGAGGTGATGGTCTTACCACTTCAGGCGCAGATAGACGGAACCGAAGATATCTTCCTCCGTCTGCAGCCGATACTCTTTCGAGCGCCACACGCCGGAGGCACCGAGTTCCAGGTATTTCGAGCTTATCACCGCACCGAGACGCAAATCCGCCACGAAGGGTTCGCGTTCCACTCCGCCAGGAGTGCTGCGGAACATGTTGCCATCGATGAAGGTGTTGTGGGCGATCGCCCGTCCGGCGGCACCGCCATAAACGTAAAAGCCCCAGTGGGATCTACGGCTGGGCGAGGGACCGCCCGCCACGATGGAGAGAGAATCCACCTGTTGGATGCCGAAATCGTCTGGCAGATTCCAGCCGAGGCGCACTGTTCCGCCAAATTGGGCAGCGGTGAGCGGATTGCCCACACTGAAGCCGACATCGGGGATGAAATCCGCATTGAAGCGGTAGCGGGGGCCAAAGCGATAAAGCCAGAAACGCTGGTAACGCAGCGCGATGGCGGGTTCGTTCTTGAGCTGGTGATGCCAGCCTTGCGGGTCATCAAAGCCACGCATGCCGTGAACCCAGATCTGGGCTTCCTTGGCCAAGGATGCGGGTCCGATGACACCCATCAGCAAGGAGACGTTCTCCATCGTGGGAGTTTCACCGACGCGGGTTTCGCCCCGACGTTGGAGGTTCAGGCCGAAGTAGAGCCAGCCCGCGTAGGGGCGGTCGTCCGGTTGGGCCGTGGGAATCGAGGTGTCGCGCGGCGTGAACATGCTCTGCCCGATCTCGTAACCGATACGATAAGATTTCGGATCGTAGCCCCACGCCAGGGTGCCGCGCCCGGAACGTTCCAGAAAGTCATCCTCGCTCTCGCCGTCCTTCACGATGCGTTTGTCACCCGTGAGGTAGCTCATGCGGACGCCTTGGGTATAGTGACGGTCGGAATCAAAGAAGAGATCGTTCTCCTCAATGATGGTAAAACTCGGGCCTTGATCGTAGTTCCGGTCAAAGTTGTCACCGGCTTGAGCCCGGGGAGCGGTGGCGCTGAAGGTCAGCAGGAGCAATGCACCGAATAATACGGTGTTGTGTGTGTTGTTTTTCCTCACGCCCGCACCAGTAGCACAGTTTTTACTATTTTTCCAGTGTTACATCACCGCCGATAATCCGCTCCAGATGGCCATACTGGGTGCGCAGCAGCAAAGCACCATCGGCATCCAGGGCTTCGGCACGGCCTTTCAGGATGGCGGAGCCGAGGTGGATGCTGACCTGTTTACCCACGGTGATGCAGCGGCGCTCCCACTCATCTGCCACGGCTTCGAAGCCGCCATTGCTGATGCGTTGGTAATCGTGTTCCAGCTCCTTGAGCAACGTGGCAGCCATCTGCGCCCGGTCCAGCTTGCGGCCCGTTTCAATGCGCAGAGAGGTGGCGATGGTTTTGAGCTCGCCGGGCAAATCCTTGTCTTCCAGATTCACGTCTAAGCCAATGCCCAGCGTGACATGTTTCACGTTATCCATTTCGGCGCTCATCTCGGTGAGCACTCCGGCGACCTTGCGGCCTTTGATCCAGATGTCATTCGGCCACTTGATGTCCGGTTGCAGGCCGGTCTCTTTCTGGATGGCGCGCACGAGGGCGGTGGCCGCGATGATGGTGATCTGGGTGACGGCGGTGGGACGGAGTTTGGGCCGTAAAAGCAGGGAAAACCAAAGCC
>JAJNBN010000028.1 GCA_021156225.1 Verrucomicrobiota bacterium
TTACGCGCATGAGTATTAGTCCCTATGGTCGCCTGAACGCAGCCCGGGTGGCGAAGTTTGAAACAATATTGGGGTTTGCCCTGCCAGCGGATTACCGTGACTTCCTGTTGACGTGCAATGGCGGAAAGTTTCATGGGGCCACGCTGCTCATCCCAGGACTGGATGAAAAGGTGGCGCTGGATGTGTTCCTGGGCCTGGACCTGGAGCAGGGGCTGAATCTGGACGAGTGGAACTTGACGATGCGCAAGGAGCTGACGGATGGCAGCCTGATCATCGGCACGGATCCGGGAGGCGGGTTCATCTTGTTGAGCGCGTATCCTTCCTGGGCGGGCATCTATTACTGGGATCATGCCTTCTGGTTCGAGAAATCTTCGCACCAGAATAATATCTATCTGATAGCGGAATCGTTTACTGCCTTGATGGCGATGGTGAAATGATTTTTCACCGCGCGAATACAATCCGGTTGTGACTTACCTGGACCATAACGCGACGACGACATTGAGCGCTGCTGCGCGGGAGGCGTGGTTGCGCGCGTCGGAGGAGTTCATCGGGAATCCTTCCAGCCCGCATCGTCTGGGCAGCCGGGCGGACCGGGCCTTGACGGAGGCGCGGGAGGAGCTGGCGGCGATGCTGGGGTGTGACGCACTGGATATCGTGTGGACTTCGGGCGCCACGGAGGCGAATAACCTGGTGGTGCATCATGTGGCGCAATCTCTGGAGGAAGAAGGAGAGATGTGGCTCTCAGCAATCGAGCATCCGTGTGTATTGGAGGCGGCAAAGAAGTGGTTGCCGGAGCGGCATCGGCTGCTGGCGGTGACGCACGTGGGGGCCATAGATGTGGCCTACGTGGCGAATCAGATCGCGAAGCGGAGGCCGGCCTTGATCGGGGTGATGGCGGCGAATAATGAGACGGGCGTCTTGCAACCGTGGGCCGAGGTGATGGCGATGGCGCGCGCGGCTGGAGTGCCGTTCTTCTGCGATGCGGCGCAATGGCTGGGTAAAATGCCGGCGAAGGGATTGGGGGCGGCTGATTTCGTGAGCGGTTGCGCGCACAAGTTCGGCGGCCCCAAGGGAGTGGGTTTCTTGAAATGTCCGGGAAAGGGCAAGGTGCATCCCTTGATCGTGGGCGGTCCCCAAGAGGAGGGACGACGGGCGGGAACGGAGAATGTGGCGGGCGTGGTGGCGATGCTCGCGGCGTTGCGCGAGCGCGAGGCGGCGATGGCGAGGAATGAGCAACTGGTGCGGCAAGAGGCGAAGGAGGCGTTCGAGGCGGCGCTGGTCACGACGTTGCCGGGCAGTGAGATCGTGGGCAGCGGACAGGCGCGGTTGTGGAACACGGTGTCAGCGCTGATGCCCGAGGCGGATTGCCAGCAGCGCTGGGTGGTGAAGCTGGATAAGGCGGGATTCGCCGTCTCCACGGGCTCTGCCTGCGCGAGTGGCAAGGAGGTAGCGTCTCATGTGTTGACGGCGATGGGATACGGGCCATCCGACTCTGGGCGAGCGTTGCGGTTCAGTGCCGGTTGGGAGACGCCGGCAGGCGCGTGGAATGAGTTATTGGCGGCTCTGAAGCAGGTTCATTCCGCGATGGGCAAGTGAGGGAGGCGGAACCGGACTGGGCGGAAAAGTAGCTCTATTTTGCTCAAAACCGACTTTTAAATGGGGAATTCTCGTTAAAGTTAACAAAACATGTTGACGCAATAATGACGTCCTGATTTTCTTCACAGCCTAAGGCGTACCCCGTTTGGTGTGAGAGCTAATTTTTAAGTCCATGCAGCAGCAGGCTAATAGTTCCGTACGGCGGTTGGTCTATATTGTCGATGATGAACCGATGATAGGCGAACTGGTGGGTTCATTTTTGCAAATGGAGGGTTTCGCCGTGGAGATTTTCGATCACCCGGTGGTCGCCTTGGCCGCGTTCCGCGCGGCCGATCCCAAGCCCATCATGTTGCTCACCGACTTCCAGATGCCGGAAATGAGCGGGCTGGAGCTGATCAAGGAATGCCGCGCGCTGCATCCCGAGCTGCGCACCATCTCCATCAGCGGCACGATGAGCCCGGAAGACATGGCGGATGCCGGCGTGATCCCGGACCGTTTCGTGCGCAAGCCGTTTCTGGCCTCCGACCTGCGCCAACCCATGGCCGAGCTTCTTGGCCTTGAGTTGGCGAAGTAGCCGATCGTCCCAAAGCGTTAGGTTTCGTTTAACGTTTTCCCCCAAGTCCGACGGATTGCTTAAGCCTCACCGCATACTTGCCCCCGTCCCTTCGCTTTGCTAGCGTCCCCGTTCCTTTTGATTAAGGCTGCGATGGACTATAAGAATACGTTGAACTTGCCGCAGACGGACTTCTCCATGAAGGCCGATCTGGTGACGCGCGAACCCGAACGCCTGAAAGCCTGGCAACAAGCCGGGCTCTATGGTCAGATTCAGGCCCGCCGCGCGGGTGCGCCGAAATTTGTACTGCACGATGGACCGCCCTTCGCCAATGGCGATGTGCACATCGGCACCGCGCTCAACAAAATCCTGAAGGACATCATCATCAAGTACCAGACCCTGCGCGGCAACGATGCCCCGTACGTGCCGGGCTGGGACTGTCACGGCCTGCCCATTGAGGCCAAGGTCTCGCAAGAGCTGCGCAAGGCCGGTAACGAAGCCGCTGATGCCGCGACCATCCGCACGGCGTGCGACGCGTATGCGCGCAAATACATCGATCTGCAACGCTCGCAATTCAAGCGCCTCGGCGTGTTCGGTGATTGGGAGAATCCTTATCTCACGCTGAACAAGGAATACGAGGCCGCCGAGCTGTGCTTGTTCGCCGACATCGTGGCGCAGGGTTTCGTCTATCGCGGCAAGAAGCCAGTGTATTGGAGCATCCCGTACAAGACCGCGCTCGCGGAAGCGGAAGTGGAATACAATGACCACGTCAGCCAGTCCGTGTATGTGAAATTCCCCGTGGTGGGTTCGCCCGGTCTGAATCTCTTGATCTGGACGACCACGCCGTGGACCTTGCCCGCGAACCTCGCGGTGGCGTTCAATCCCAAGCTCTATTACTCCGTGGTGCAGGCGGATGATGCCGCTTACATCGTGTGCGATGCCTTGCTCGGCAAGGTTGCGGAGAAATGCAAATGGAACAACTGGACCATCGTCCGTTCCATGCGCGCCGAGGATTTTGCCGCGATGGAATATCAGCATCCATTCTGCGCGCGCACGGGCAAGCTGTATCCGGCGGACTTCGTGGAAGACACGGCCGGTACCGGCTTCGTCCACATCGCCCCCGGTCACGGTACTGAGGACTATAATCTCGGCCGCAGCCTCGGCCTGCCCGTCTATTCCCCCGTGGATGACAACGGATGTCTCGCGCACACGAATGATTTGCCCATCGAGCAACAGATGCCTGCGGAACTCGTCGGCCTCTCCACGCTGGAGAAGAATGGCGCGAGCGCGGCGAATGAGGGCGTGTTAAATATCCTGCGTGCATCCAGTTTGCTGGCGCATCAAGAGGCTTATTCACACAGCTACCCGCACTGCTGGCGCAGCAAGACGCCCATCATCTTCCGCGCGATGGATCAGTGGTTCATCAAGATCGATCATACCGTGGGCACGGACAACAAAACCTTCCGTCAACGCGCTATCGCCGAGATCGACCGCGTCACCTGGGTGCCCGATTGGGGTGTCAACCGCATCAAAGGCGCGGTGCAATCGCGTCCGGACTGGTGCATCTCGCGTCAGCGCACCTGGGGCGTGCCCATCCCCGCATTCTACGATGCGGAAAAGAACGCGATCCTTGATCCCGGGGTGATCCGCAATGTGGCGGCACTCGTGGAGAAGCATGGTTCTAACGTGTGGTTTGAGAAGACCGCACCGGAACTGTGGGCACTTGTGAAGCCGGCTGATTGGAAAGGTGCCGATGCCGTCACCCGCTCTAACGACACGCTCGACGTGTGGATCGATTCCGGTTCGTCTTCACGCGCGGTAATCGCACAGCGCGCCGAACTGCGTGGCAAGGGGGACAAGCCGTTCCAGGCGGATGTGTATCTCGAAGGCTCTGATCAGCATCGTGGTTGGTTCCAATCCTCGCTCCTGCTCTCGCTCGCGGGCAATGGCGCGGCACCATATAAGACCGTGCTCACCCACGGCTTCATGGTGGATGCCGATCGCGAGAAGATCTCCAAGAGCAAGCAAGGCGCGTACGAGAAACCGCAGACCGCTGAAGCTTACGTGAAGAAATGGGGCGCGGACGTCGTGCGCCTCTGGGTGTCCTCACAGGATTATCGCAGCGACATCGTTGTGAGCGAGGAACGCATCACGAAAGTCGCCGAGACCTATCGCGGCATCCGCAACACGCTGCGTTACCAACTCTCGAACCTGTCCGATTTCAATCCGGCCACCGATACCATCGCGGATGACCAGCTTACGGGCATTGACCGCTGGGTGCTGGGTGAGTTCGCGAAATTGGAAGAGGCCGTGCTGGCCGCTTACAACGCGTATGAGTTCCACGTGGTCTATCAGAAGATCAGCCAGTTCGTGGCCGTGGAACTCTCCTCCATCTATCACGATGCCCTGAAGGACCGCCTCTATACGGATGCGGCGAATTCCCAGCGCCGCCGCTCCAGCCAGACCGCGCTCCATCGCATCGTGACCGGCCTGTGCCAGATGCTCGCCCCGCTCCTCGCCTACACGGCGGATGAAGCGTGGGAATTCATCCCCGGCAATAAGGGCACTTCGGTGCACGCCTCCGATTGGAAGGCCAGCACGTTCACGCGCTCGGAAGCCGAGCAGGATGCGTGGAAAACCCTCTTCACCTTGCGTGAAGCTGCACTGCCTGAACTGGAAAAAGCGCGCCAGGCCAAACTCATCGGCAAAGCGTTGGAAGCCAACCTGGCCCTGACGGGCAAAGCGGAAACGCTGAATGTTGCACAAGCGAACGAGGCCGAACTCCGCGAATTGCTGAACGTCTCACAGGTCACTTTCACCACCGGCGAAAATGACGTCATGATGTTCGCAGTGAACAAAGCCTCCGGCCAGAAATGCGAACGCTGCTGGCACTGGGAAAACGACATCGGCCAGAATACCGATCACCCGGCACTCTGCGGACGTTGCGTGGTAGCTGTGAAGGTTTCCCTCTCCGGCAAAGCCTAAAAAATGTAGCAGCCGACGTGAGGAGCCTCTGACTAAAAAGGTTAGAGCCTCGTCACCTGGGCTGCTACGAAGAAGTTTCGCCCGGGCGTGTTATCTTGCCGCCGCTGCGTTAGCTAATTGATGGAATTACATTGCATGACCGATACGCCCAATACCCCGCCTCCTTTAATGAAGTTTCTGCTGAAACTGGTGTTCGTGTTAATTGTCGGTGCCGGGGTCATATGCGGCATCGGCTACCTGCTGATGTGTGCGATGTTCAACTGGTGACCGATTAAGCCTCCCTGATCTCTGGTATATCTTCTTCATATTGGCCCGACCTAGCGCTGGCGCCACGTTAGCCACAGACCCAGCACGGCAAAAAACACATTCGGTGCCCACGCCGCCAACGCCGCTGGCACCCGCCCGCTCGTGCCCAAGGCCATCCCGAACCGTTGCATCACATAAAAGGCGAAGAAGATCACGATGCTGCTCGCCACCCCCACGAAGACATTCCGCCGTCCGCTCACCGCGCCGAACGGCAGCGCGATCAGGATCACCACCAGACACGTCCACGGTGCCGCCAGCCGACCATGGAACTGCGTCAGCAACAACGCCCGCCGTTCCGGGCTCAAGTCAGGATGCATCCGCAGATAACCGCTGATCTCTTGCAGGGAAAGGAACACCTTCTTCGAGGCCGTGATGGAATTGAGGCTGTTGATCTTCACCTCGCTGCGGATGAGTTCCGGCGTCTCCGTGAAGAGCGGCATCTCCAGCCGGTTCGTCACATTCTTTTCCTCGGGCGCATCCATCTTGATGAAGATCATCTGCACCGCGTTGGTGAACACCCACGCATTCCCGTCGTAAGCACCGCTCTTGCTGATGATCACCTGCCGCGTGCCATCCGGCAGATCCCAGGTGACCTGCGCATCGCGAAACGCGCCCGTATCCAGATGATATGCGCTGAAGTTCCACGTGCGCCCTTCCCGTGAATTGCGGAAGTTATAGTTCTTCAGCCATTTCTTGTCCGGATTGCTGCTGTCCTTTTTATTGCGGTTCAGCAGTTCCTCCGCCTTCTCATTGCAGTTCGTCAACCACACATCGTTCAGGACGAACAGGCTGACACTGAAGAGGATGCCCACCGCAAAATACGGCACGCTTACGCGCCACAGGCTGATACCCGCCGCGCGCATCGCCACCAGCTCATGATGCCGCGCCAGGTTCGTGAGCGTGTAAAGCATGCCCAGCAACAGCCCCACCGGCACGATGATCAGCAACAGATCCGGCAGCATGTAGGCGTAATAGAGCAGCAGATTCGCCCCTCCCAAACCCACCTCCCGATAATCCGAAAGATGGCTGATGAGATCAAAGGCGATCCAGAAAACCAGAAACGCGCTCAGGCAATAACTGAGCGGCAGCGACAACTCACGCAAGAGATAGCGATCCAGCAAACGCATTAACCCCCGCAGCCTAGACGTCCATAAGGGGTCAACGCAAGCACGCCCCTCGGTAGTGGGACAGATGCCCTCACCTGTCCAGTCTCGGCTGCGTCGGAAAAAGAAAAACCGTTGAAACGCATGAAGCCTAAACTCCAGCCCCGTTTCAACGGTTTAACTGTTTCAACGATTCCGCTCAGTTCGCGATGAACGACACATCCGTGCTGTTGAGCTGGATCACATTCGGCAACTCGCTCTCGCTGACTTGCAGCACGAGCGTGTTCACGCCCGGTTGCAGCGTCAGGCGCAATTCTTTGCCGAGCTTGATCTGCTTGCCGTTCAGCCAGCCATCGGTGATCGGGCCGCCGTTCAAAGTGAACGTCGCCGCGCCACCCTTGGCCGAGGAGAACTGCGTGGCGGCGAAAACGCCGCGCGTATTGCGCTTCCAAGTCATCGCGCCGTCAATGTCTTCCTTCGGCAAGGCACCGCTCACGCGGGCATAGACCGGCACCCAGTCCTTCAAGGTGAGATCGCCCTTCACCACCGGTTCCACACCGATGTGCTGGTTCGGGCTGGTGACCGTGTAGATGCGCCAGAGACGCGGCGAGCTGCCCTTGGAGGCATCATATTCGCCCGGCTTGCCCAGCATCGTGAGGAACTTGAACAGGTCCAGCCGTTCTTCGGGCAGCAGGCCATCCATCAGCCCGTTCGGCATCAGGGAAGCGCCGTTGCGCCGTTGCGCGATGTTGTTTTTCGCCACGGACACTTCTTGGTTCGCCGCATTGCGGACGATCAGTTCCCGATCATTCTCCCGCACCAAAATCCCGCTGAACTCCTGATCATCCTTCGTCGTGATGAGGATGGAGTGATAGCCCTCCTTGATCTTGCGGTTCGGATACAGCAACGACTCGACGAGATAATCCGCCGGCGCACTCGCCCCGATACTCGTCATGTCCGGACCCACCTTGCCGCCCGCACCACCGATGGCGTGGCACGTTGTGCAAGCCAGCTCGGCCCGGCGATAGATGCGTTCACCACGCGCCGCATCGCCCTTCTGCAACACCTCGGTGGCCATTGCTTGCAACTCAGCCGTGGTCAGCTCCTTGTCAGAGAAAGTCAGGCCCGCCTTCTGCAAAAGCACCGGCACGAGCGCCTGGTTCTGGGCCCCTTCACGTGCCACGCGGAGGCCGACGAGCGCCGTGTTCTTCGGCAAGTCCACGCTGGCCAATGCCCCGGCGAGCTTGTTGCCTGCGTCCCGGATGCCGAGCAGCGAACGCCACAGCGCCTGTGCCTCCGCATCATTCGTCGTGGCCTTCAAGGCCTCGATGATCGCCGGTTGCGCGTTATTGAAATTCAATCCCGCGAACACGATCACCGCCTGGCGGCGGATATCCGCCGGTTGCGTCGCCGCCGTGAGTTCCTTCAAACCGTTCAGCACCGGTCCTTGGCCACCCATGTCGCGCAAGGCATCGAAAGCCGCATTGCGCACTTCCGCCGGTGCCTTCGCATCACCCGCCGCTTGCAGGATTTGCGGCACGAACGCCCCAATCTTCCAGGTGCCCGCGAGCTTGATCGCCGCCGCGCGCACTTTGCTATCCGTGGATTTCAACATCGGGCCGAACGCCGCGAGATCACCGGAAGGACGAATATTGCGCAAGCGGGCCGCTTCCCCCAGCGATTGGAACACGCGCAACGCAGCGGGTTCCACGAATTCACCTTTGAGCAACTGGTCGAACATGCGCCGCAATTCCGCCGGACCACCCGCCTGACCGACGAGCTCGATCCATGGCCCACTGCCATTGTGCGGCAACGGCTTGTTCGCAAAGAGCCCCGCGAGCACATCCGTGGCGAGCGCGGGCTCGACCGCCTTCAGGCCGTACTCAAGCTGCGCTTCACGTCCTTCCACCTTCCAGTTGCCGGACTTCACTTCCGCGAGCCACGGTTTGGCGAGATCGTTGATCGTCAGCCACAGGGCGTATTCCAGGAAGTTATCCATCGGCTTCGTGAGCACACTGAGCGCGAGATCGGCCGAACGTGCACCGGGGAACTGGCTCAGGGCACGGACCGCTTCGAGACGCACCCGGGCATGGTCATCAGCCACCAGCTTCTCGAGCAGCGCGAGATTCTTCGCATCATCCGCACCCGATTGCTTCAGTTCGATCCACTCCACTAGCACGCGGGTGGCGGCTGCGCGGATGCGGCCATCCTTCGCGGCGAGCACCTGCTCCAGCAACGCACGGTTGCTGATATTGAACGTCTGGTGCAGCCAGAGCGCTTGCAGCAGGGCGTTCTCGTCCTTCTGCTTCTTCGTCCATGAGGCGAGGTCTTTCGCGACCTTGTCCGCACCGCGCTCGGTGAGCACGCGACGGGCCTGTTCCTGGTTGAAATTGTTCGGCGAGAGCGTTTGCGCAAAGAGTTCGTTGTTGCTCGCCTTCACGAGGTTCGGGAGCGTCAGCGGTTTGCTGCCTTTGTAGCTCACGCGCCAGATGCGGCCATGCGAACGGTCGCGGCGTGGATCGCGGAAATCCACTTCACCGTGCTGGATGATGGGGTTGGACCAGTCGGCGATGTAGATCGCACCATCCGGTCCCATCTTCACATCAATGGGCCGGAAAGAATCCGCCGTCGTGCGCATCACGTCGGGCATCTCTTTCGTCACGTAACCCGCACCTTGATCGCTGATGCTGAACCGCACGATACGATGCGCGCGGAAATCGCACGTGATCATGTTCCCCTGCCAATCGGCCGGGAAATGCTCGCTGTGTACCACTTCCAATCCGGCGAACTTCGGATAATTCCCCGGGCTCACACTGCCAAGAATGCGGCGTGCGCGTGCATAAGTGACGTACATCGCATCCGGCACACCGAAGTTGATACCCTGACCACCGGCACCATCCGTGAGGAAAGATTGGCCGTAAGCATCGAACTGATGACCCCACGTGTTGATCCAGCCGCGGAAGAGCACATCCATGTGCAAGTTGCGCGTATCTAGCTGGAACACACCACCGCTCTTCAGGCGCACGACGCCATGCGGCGTCTCCACATCCGAGCGCGTGTAGATGGACTGGCTCATGTAGAGCCGACCATCATGCCCCCAGTGCAGCGTGTGCAGGTTGTGATGCGTGTCCTCCGTGCCGAAGCTGGAGAGCACGATGCGCCGTTCATCAGCCTTGCCGTCACCATTCGTATCCTTGAAGTGCAACAGCTCCGTGCTCTGCGCGACATACACACCACCATCACCGGGCTCCAGGCCCGTCGGGATGAGCAAACCATCCGCAAACACCGTGGACTTGTCCGATTTGCCATCCTTGTTCGTATCTTCCAGCACGATGACCTTGTCCGTCGCGGCCTGGCCGGGCTCGATCTGCGGATACACTTCCGAGCTGACCACCCACAAGCGCCCCTGCGCATCGAAATTCATCTGGATGGGCTTGTGCATCTGCGGATTCTCCGCCCACAGCGTCACTTCGAGATTATCCGCCAGCGTAAAATCCGGATGCGGTTGCGGGGTGAACTTCGCTGCCGCCGCACCTTCCCGCGGCTTGGCCGCCTGCAAGTCTGCGGGCGGGTTCGGCATTGTCAACTTGCGCAAGGCCGCGATCTTCTTTTCTTCCGTCTCGATCAAGGGATCGAACTGCGGGATCTCCGTGGCATTGCGCCCCTGCTCCTTCTTACGGAAACCGAAGATATAAGCCATGTTCGCCGGACGCGAGCGGTGGAAGAACCATTCGTTCTTGCGGAGGATCACCTGGCGCAGCGAATCAATCGCTTTGCTGGACGTCCAGGCGCTGTTGCTGCCGAAGAGCGATTTCTCGATCTCCTTCGCCGCCGTGCGATACCCGGCATCCGTGAGCACGATACCATTCTCCGTCAGCTTGGACGGCAAAATGAAGTAGGAATCGGACGTCGGCTTGAGGTCCAGCAGCGGCACGAAAGGCGACTGCTTTGCCTTCGCGATCTCCGCGATGGCGGCCGAGTACGTCTTGAGCTGTTCATTATGCTGCTTCGCATCCGGCCACGGCGCGGGCAGTTGCTCATGTTTGACGGGACCGAGGAACACGTAGCGCGCTCCGGGCGAAAGTTTCTGAATGGTATCCAGCAGTTGGTTGTAGTCCGTCTTGAACTTCGCCAAGCCCGCTTCGCCATCGAAGGAATTGGCCATGCCGTAGCCGAGAACAACCACCGTAGGCTTCGTCTCCTCGATCTGCTTTTGCAGCAGGCGCCAGCCCTCATCGGCCGGTTCCAGGCCCGCTTGCAACAAGCTCAGGCCGAAGCGCGAATCCCCCACCGGCGTATCCGCCGACCAGCCGAGATTGCGGAAGGTGACGTTGCGATCCGGAAAGCGGGTCGTCAGCATCAGCTCGATCCAGCCATAATGCTGTTCGCGCTCGATAAAGGTGTCGCCCAGGAAGACCACGCGGTCCCCATCCTTGAGTTCAAAGGCCTGCGCGCGGGCACTAGTGGCGCCAATCAGTAATGCGGCCCCCAAGGCCAGCACTGCGGCGAATATTTTCGTCAGTTTCATGCGATGATAAAATGTTCCCAAAGGGAGAATGTGGACACCCGGTTTTATTAAGTGTCGGTCAACTCAGATGACACCGGCGGATGGCCATTCAAACTTTGGGCAAAATGCGTCTGGTGATTAAGCCTGACGGGAGGGGCGCGGGCAAGGGAGGACTTGTGGCTAGTTGGCTGAGGGCTGTTAAAAGCCGCTTCAAGCATCTCCACCAGATCGAGGAAGATTTGGGGTTCATTGGGCTTCTTAGTTTCCTCCATCTTGATGCATTTTCCAGCTCTGGTAAGAAGCCCGGGAAAGGTAGCAGTTCGCGTAGATGGAATAAACAAGGGTAGCGAAACGACCCTCCTTTTGAAGCGGCAACCAATGCCAACGCTCATCGAGCGCGAGCGCTAGCCGAGTCAATTGGCCGCCAGCGATACCTTCCGCGTCGCCGGGTCCAAAACAAATTTCTGACCAGGCGGCGGAGCGGGCAGGGCACGGATTACCTTATACTGCACCAGCATCGAGAGATCGGTGATCATCGGCCATTCGGCAGAGTCATCCGCTTTATACTTTCTGGTATCCATGTAGCTCTGGACCGCTCTTTGCAGCAGGTCCACCGCATCTTTGGGCATGAAGTTGTCGTCCTTGTCGTAGAAATAGATGTCGCCGACGCGCACCAGGTTCTGCAGCGGTCCTTTCGGATCAGCCGGTGGCTGGGCGGCCGGGCCACCGCCTGCGGGCGGGGCCACGACTGTACCTGGGGGTGGCACCACGACCGCGGGAGCGGGCGCGCCTATCTCCGGCTGTGCGGATGGAGCAGGCGGTGGATTGGCCGGTGTCGTTGTGTTTGACTGAACATCCTCACAACCGGCGGACATCACCAGGCCAACCGACAGTGCCAATAGGGAAAAGTACGACCTGCTCATGTTCTTATCGCGCGGCTTAGTGCTTCGGATCGATGGTCCATTGGCCGCTTTGCCGGTTATTCGTAGCGAGCGGATTTTGGACCTTCTTGAAATTGTTCTGTTGCACGTGACCATCCACATACAAAAAGTCGAACGTCTCCAGGCCGTGCAAGATGCGTTCGCTGAGCATGAACGTATCATCCGGCTCGCGGATGATCGCTGAATTCACCGCCAGTTGCCTGCGCACACCACCGACGTTCGCGGCATTGGTGTCACTGTTCATCGTGAACGCCGCGTTGGCATTGTTCACCAACGGCAGGGCACTGTTCAGCACCAGGCCCAACGCGGTCTTGCTCGAAGGATTCGGCGGCCAGTCGTCGGTGCTTAAACGCGTGTAACCAGCCGGATTCCAGTTCCAGGGTGCCGCCACTGTTCCGCCGTTATGCTGGGGCATGGAGTAGGAGCGGCGATAATTGTAAGCGGGAACGTTTTCGACCACGCACAAGGCCGGCACCTTATCGGCCGGGCAAAGGATCCACTTCTCGGGTTGGGGGGTCAAAGTTCCATTGGGCACACTGCCCGCCGGATCCCATTCCCATGGCTGCGTTCCGGTCGCGTTTGAATTCCGGGAGGAGCCTAAATAAGGTCCCACCTTTTTGTCCCAAGACATCTGGCTGTTGCTATGTTGCAGCCGCGCATACGGCATCTTCTGGCTGTTATCATTGATGTAGACCAGCATGCCGATGCCGATCTGCTTCATATTGTTCAAACACCCGGTGAGCAGGGCCTTCTGCTTGGCACTCGCCAAGGCAGGCAGCAACATGCCTGCGAGAATGGCGATGATGGCGATAACGACGAGTAACTCAATCAAGGTGAAGGCACGACGAGTAGAATGCAGGCGTTGATTCATAAGTGACCTCTCTGAACGGGCTTATGAAAAGGATGTACTACGTGCCGCAAATGTGCCATAGGCCGTTTGGGTGGTTTTTCTTATAAAATAGACTACTTTCGCACTAAACAGCGAATTAGAATGCCTATTAAGTATTAACGTTATCGATAATTCTAAAATAAACGATTTTCACCATTTCAGTTTTGAGATGCCTTCGTTTGATTAAGGCGCAGAGACGTCTGAAGCCGATGGGATTGACTCACAAAGGGGTACTAGACTGGGGGATAAAACTAACCACGGACCGGCGAACGACGAGGGGTGCTAGTCATCCTGCCAGATAGTCCATATACCGGTGGGTGCGGTACCAAGCTTTCCGGCCGTGCCATAAGTCTTCGCGGGAGTGAGGCTCTCTACGTGACCTTCGATCATGAGGTAGTTGATCTGCGGCTGGAGCAGAGAGCTGTCTTTGCTCTGATGCGCGGAGATATCGGAGATGGATGCTCCAGCCCAAGCCCCTGCGCGATTACCCCCATCGAACTGCTCTGTCATGAACAAGGTCGAGGCGGGGCTCAAGATCATGTTCACCTGAAAGGCCGCCTGCCAGCGGGGAACCGTTTTGCCACCCGGTTCATCATCAGAATTCCAGCGCGAGCTCAGGTGGTTGGGCCGTCCATCAAGCCGGATCCCCAAACCCGTTTGATTCACCGGATTCGGTGGCCAGTCAGCCGCCGTGGCGGCGCGTCCCGCCAAAGTATTCAGGCCCAGATTGTGTTCGGGCATCGCATAACTGCGCCGGGTCTCTTTCCGATCCACCCCGTTCTCCAACTTCACAGGCACGGCATCTAGCGGGCAGGAGAGCAGTTTTAACGAACCCGCATTGGAAGCTCCATCTTGCTTACGTTGCGCCAAGGTTAGGTCGATGCCCAAGTAAGGCCCCATGAGATCATCCCACGCCAGATGATGCTCCTCGGAACCGGTGGTATAGCGCAAGGCCGCGTAGGGCAGCTTGTCATTGCTATCTTGCAGGTAAAGCCCCATCGCCGTCCCCACATCCTGCAGATTGCTCAGGCAACGGTTGGAGCGCATCTTGGACTGGGCCTTGGCCAAAGCAGGGAGAATCAACACCATCAGGAGGGAAATCACGGCAACCGCCACGGAAAGCTCGACCAGAGTAAAGCCAGCTACCTGCCGTGAGACACTTTTACGGCTTCCGGAGGGATGGAGATTCCTCTGGCGCATGGTTAGTTGGCTATTTCAGGTGCTAGTGGCGATGACTATGCGGCCCGAATCGACCGGCAAGCAATCAAAATCTAATCTAATGGGAAGGATAAGATTCGTATTTTTTGTCTTAATGCCGTTCGTTGCCTTTTCCGGGTATGTCTCCTTATACTCCCGAAAGCCCAAAATGAGAAATGGGCGGGAGACATGATATTTGCCGCAGGTTCACCCCATGGAGAGTACCGAAAAACTAGTCGCCGATATCCAGAAAGCCTTTGCAGGCATTTCCAAGCCAAATGGAACTCTGCGGGTGGCACGGGGCGCTGACGATCATGATCACGACTGGCGGAAGCTGCAAAAACTAGATGATCACTATTCCGCTTGGGAGGACATCCCAAGTGAGGACTTGGAGCATTATCAGGATGTTTTCACCTGGCTCTGCCCGGAAGGCTACCGCTTCTATTTACCAGCCTACATGGTCCATTTTCTGACCGCCAATCCGCAGACCAGAGAAAAGGAAATATGGCGCTCACGCGCTTTCAACTCGTACTGTGTGGAAAAAGGTCAGTTTGAATTGTTCACACCAGCGGAAGCGGCGGTCACCTGTCGTTTCTTGGAATCCTCGTTACTGGAGGTCTACGACGAAGATTTTCCCGATTGGTGGAATCATCCTTGGCACAAGGACTGGAGTGAATTGGATGAGCTCAAAGCGGAACTATGGGCAAAGTACGGTGCCGCCTATGAGTATATGAAAGCCAAGTTGACCAGATAGTGAAGGCCTGTGGCGGCACGCCACCTACTTCAGCTCCCGCACCTTGATATTCCGCAGCCAGCACTCGTCCTTATGATCCGTGAGCAGGAGGTGGCCGGTGACCTTCTCGCCGAACTTCGCCACGCCTTTGAACTTCGTCTTGGCCACTTGCTCCAGGATTTTCGCATCACCACACTCATACTCCACCACCTTGGCCCCATTGAGCCAGTGCTCCACGTGATTACCCTTCACCACGATGCGCGATTGATTCCATTCGCCCATCGGCTTCGTCGGCTTGTCCGCCTTCGGTGCGAGCACCAGGTAGAATGAAGCCGTCTTGGAGAGATCATCTTTCACCGTCGAGTCATCGATCATCTGATACTCATGGCCGACGGCGGATTTGCGTTCAGCGGTGATGAAGTATTTCACGCCGTTGTTCCCCTTCTCCGCCAGCTTCCATTCCCAGGAGAATTCAAAATCCGTGTAGGTCTTTTCCGTGATCAGATCGCCCGCAGTCACGTTCGGCAGCTTGTGCAGAGTGCCCTCCTCGATCTTCCAGCCTTCACCAATCTTGCCGCCCTCTTTATACGTGCGCCAGCCATCGAAAGACTTGCCATCGAAGAGCAGCTTCCAACCCGCTGCCTTTTCTTCGGTGGTCAAAGTGTTGAGGTCGGCAGAAAAAACCGGGAGTACCAAGGCAAAGGCAGCGGCTAAGGCAAAAATGCATTTCATGATCATGGAATGGGTAGCTTGCCCCTAAGATACGGTCAAAACGGTCTCAGGTCACGCACGAAGAGAGATTCCTTATCCGCAAGTGGCAGGCGCATCGGACTGCCGCTGGACGCATTTCTTCACCAACCAGCCGAAGAACAAGATGCCGAGGAAATCAAAAGCGAGATCCCCCAGATCAAACGTTCGTGAAGGCACCCATGCCTGGGAGATTTCCTCCAACACAACGATGACGGCGACGATGGCGCTGCCCCAGAGCCACGGACGATTCAGCGCGGTGAACGTGCGCAAACCACACGCCAGATTTACCACGAAAGACAAACCGCCCATCAGCACGAAGTGGCCGGCCTTGTCCGCACCGGGAATCGCGCGAATCCATTTGAAGATGAAGCTGTAGTGCCCATCATTCGCCAGCAGCACGATCAAAACGATGATCAGCAAATAGACTGCGGCCAGCCAACGGTAGCGGCGCACGTTCAAGCTCGTTGCCGGCATACGTTCACACACTCCTCAAAAGCGGTCTGCAACCGGCGCGTCACCGGACCAGCCTGACCTTGAGCTACCTTCTGCCCCTCCACTTCCACCACGGGCATCACTTCCACCGTGGTGCCCATGAGGAAGACTTCATCCGCCGCGAGCATTTCCGCCCGGGTAAAACTCTCTTCCTGCAACGGAATGCCGAGCTGAGTGCACAGTTTCACGACGACCTGGCGCGTGATGCCGTTCAGGATGCCCTCCGTGAGCGGATGCGTCCGCACTACGCCGTCTTTCACGATGGCCACATTGGAGCGGGAAGCCTCGGTCACTTGCTCGCCGCGCAACAGGATGGCTTCCTCCGCACCTTGCTCGCGCGCGTGTTGGGCCGCGAGCACATTGGCCAGCAGGGCCACGGATTTGATATCACAACGCGCCCAGCGCAGGTCCGGATGGAACACCACGCGGAACCCTTGCTTGAGCTTCTCCACATTGCGCGGCAGCTCCGTGGCGTAACCGTAAACAGTGGCTTCCAGATCACCGGCGTACGAATGATTTCGGGGTGCGGCACCGCGCGTGATCTGGAGGTAAACGTAGCCGTCCTTCGTCTCCATGCCGTTCCGCACGATGAGTTCGTGGCAGACCTTTTCATAGTCCAAAGCCGCCGGACGGCTCATGCGCAATTCCGCGAGGCTGCGATCAAACCGCTGCCAGTGCGCAGCGGCCTCGAAGAAACGGCCATGGTAAAAGCGCACCACCTCATACACGCCATCGCCAAAGAGAAAACCGCGGTCATCCGGCGAGATGCGCGCCTCGGACTTCGGCAGGAACTGGTGATTAAGATAGACCGTCATCTGATTTCAGATTAGCCGGGCCAGAGCGCGAAGCAATCTCACTTCACGTAGGGCGTGTTCCCCTCCACCCTGGCCGTGAACGCTTCCGCCGTGACATCACCCGCCTTGCCCCGCATCAGGATGTTTCCCCGCACCATCACGCCTTTGGAGCGGCCGTTCACCATGATCGCGTTCAACATGAGCGGCTCCGCGCGACGATCGGCGATGGTGCTGTCCGAGATGGCGACGTTGTGTGAATTGGTGACGTAGATGCCGCGTGTGGACGGCTCATAGATCTGGCAGGCGCTGATGTTCACCCCATCGGAATCGATGACCTCGATCGCGCCGCCTTCGGTATCGGACCCCGCGCGGATGTCCTCCATGTGGACGCCATTCAAAGTGACGCCCGCGCATTTCCTGAGCACGATGCCGCCGGTGATATCGCCCAGATAATCCGGGTTATGATCGATGATGTGCGTGCCCACCGAAATATTGCGGCAACCCTCAAAAAGCATGGCCTGTTCATGGCCCACGAACATGGTGTTCCCGCTCAGCACCACTCCCCGCGCACGCACCAGATGCACGTTCACCTTCTGGCTGCTGATCATATTGCCCGTGATGCTGATGACGCCGACCTTGTTCGTGTCCGCATTGCCAAGGAAACGGATGTTCGCGCCGCCCGGACTCGGCTTCGCCTGGATGGTGTTGCTAGCGATGGTGCCCTCCCGCACGCTGCCTTCCGTGACGTCAATCAAGATATCCGCCGAGGCCTCAGCTTTCAGGTCGTAATTGTATTCGATGTCGTTGCCGGTGAAGTGGAAATTGCGGATCTCGCTGGCCTGGATCTTGATGCCGCCGCTCTTGCAATAGCTGATGTGACTGCCATGCACGATGGCCTGATGCACATTCACGCGGTCAAAGAACACGCCCACGCCCGTGTTATTATAGATATGGCAACTGTCGATGAGCACGTTGCGATTGCGTTCCGCCAGCCGGATGCCGTGACGCACATTGCGGATGAGCGAAGCGCGAACAGTGGGCTGCATCACCTTGATGAACTCCAGACCATCCGCCTCTTCATGCGCGCCCACGATCTCCAGGCCATCCACCTGCGGCATACGCTCATTTTCCCACACGCCCGGCTTGAAGGAAGCGGGATCAGCCGAGCCCAAGTGAGTACCAGTGAAACGAAAGGCTGGCCCGGCACCGGACATGGTGACGCGACCCACGCCGCCGAAACCGGTGATACTCGTCAGGCCGCGCTCCGCAAGTTTGATCTCGATGGTTTTGGAAAGGAGATAGTTGCCCTTCGGAAATTCCAGCACCCCGTCTTTCGCCTCGTTCACCGCTTTTTGGATGGCGGCGGTGTCATCGGTCTTGCCGTCACCTTTTGTGCCGAAATCACGCACCGAGGCAGCAGGGCTGAACTGCGGAACGAACGTCGCAGCGCAAAGAATGAGAGAGGCGGCTAAACGGTTCATGGTCGGGTAAGATGATGGTTGCAGGCACAACCAGTTCAGACTGGCGGACAGTTTACTCGCAAGGCACTGTCAGGAGCAACGCCGAATCAGGGGCAGAAGAAATAAAAACGCGCCCAGTCCGAACGCGGACATGCCATTGATGGTCTTGAGGAATATGACAAATGCACGGTTCCATAGGCTGCCGAAGATGCTTTGGCTGCTGCTGTTGCTGCCCTTGACGGCGTGCCAGTCGTCCCGTGTGCAAACGCCGGTGACGCCGCCCCAGCCGTACATGCGCGTCGTGCGGTCAAACGACGGAGCGGCCGCGTTAGGCATCGTTATCCGTGAATTTCATTCCCCGAAGAAACACCGCCCCGTGATCTATCTCGCGGGTGTGTCGCATATCGGGGATGCGGCGTATTACGAGGCCGTGCAGCAACGGCTGGAAACGGCGGGACTGGTCTTGTTTGAAGGCGTTCGCGCCAGCGAGGAACGCGCCAAACCCCGCCCCAATGACGCTTCCGCACCGCCGCCGCGCAAGATGCCGTCTCGGCCAACCGGCGAGTTCTCGTTGCAAGCCGATCTGGCCAAATCACTCGGCTTGGCCTTCCAATTGGACGCCATCGATTACGAGCGGCCGCATTTCCTGAACAGCGACATGACGATCACCCAGATCTCCGAGGTGTTGAATCCCGGCAGACAACTCGCCCCTCCCGGAGCCGGAACCCCGGCGAGCCCCGGAGAAGACTCGGGCGCTGCGCAGTTTGAGAATCTCATGTCAGCCATGGATGGATCGGGTTTCATGGGGGGCATCATCCAGATGGGCGTGAAGTTCATCGGTTCGAGCACGAAGCTGCAGACCTTGGTGAAGCTTTCCTTTATCGAGATGCTCGGCAGCTTGGATGGCGATCTCTCCCGCATGGAGATGCCTTCGCCCGGTTTGAAGGAATTGCTGAAAGTGCTGATCGACAAACGCAATCATATCGTGATGGAAGACCTGCGCGCCACGCTGGCGGAAAAACAACCGCCCAAGAGCATCGCCATTTTTTACGGTGCCGCGCACATGCCGGACCTGGAGATGCGCCTGCAACAGGAACTGGGTTACCGGCCCGTGAAAGACGACTGGCTGACCGCCTTCAGCGTGGACCCGCAGAAAACCGGAGTGACCGCCGCCGAGGTGCAATTGATCAAGGGCATCGTGGACTGGCAGATGAAGATGTTGAAGTCTCCGGCCAAGCCCGCGCCTGAAGCCGGACAGCCGTAAGGCAGCCGCGCTTTGCGCTTGCGGGGCGGAGGGGTTTCGTCACTCTTCGGACATGAATTCCATGCTTCGTGTGTTGGCGGTGCTGTGTCTTTTTTTTGTGACTGCGGTTCAAGCAGCGCATCCTTTCCTCGCTTGCGATTACAGTGGGAACAAGGTGGTGCGCGTTTCGGCGGAGGGGAAGATCGAGTGGCAGTATGATTGCAAGAATCCGCAGGACGTGTGGTTGCTGCCGAATGGGAATTATCTCTTCTGTTATGTGACGGGCGCGGTGGAGGTGACGCCGGATGCGGAGAAAAAAGTGGTCTGGGAGTATAAAGCGCCGACGGATGTGAAGTGTGAGGTGCATGCGTGCCAGCCGCTGGCAGATGGCAAGGTGATGATCGTGGAAACGGGCACGAGCCGGATCATTGAGGTGGATCGCGCGGGCAAGGTGGCGAAGGAGATCAAGCTTACGACAGATCCGAAAGTGAAGATGCATAACCAATATCGCGGCACGCGCAAGCTGGCGAACGGACATTACCTCGTGTGCTTCAAGGGGGAGGGCAAGATCGTGGAACTGGACCAGGACGGCAAAGTCTTGCGCGAGGTGAAGGTGCCGGGTGATCCGCATGGAGCAGTGCCGTTGCCCAAGGGCGGGATGCTGGTGACGTGCGGTGATGGGCACAAGGTGCTGGAGTTCGATGGCAAAGGAAATATCGTGTGGGAACTGACCGAGAATGATCTGGAGGGGAATCCGTTACGGCTGATGGCGGGCTGCCAGCGCTTGCCGAATGGGAACACGGTGTTCTGCAATTATCTTGGGCACGGTCATATCGGCAAGCAGCCGCAGGTCCTCGAAGTCACGCGCGACAAGAAAGTTGTGTGGCACGTGGAAGATCACGCGCAGTTCAAGACGATCAACCAGATCCAATTGCTGGATGTGAAGGGGAATGTGTTGAAGGGGGAGATACTGAGGTAAGGCAGAAGGTGGAAGGGAAAGAAGCGCGGCTTAGCGCGTGGTTAGGCATACAACCTCCTCACAATCTGAACAACCTCATCAATGCTGTCCCCGTGAAATCTCTCTGGATCGAAATCTGACTCGATGAGAAATGGGCAACTCCCGTAAGGCGACTCCAACTCAACCTCTGGAGATCTGCCGGGCATCGTGACGAACCAAAGATCGTCATCGTCCACACCCGGATGACTGACCTGCAACTGGCGAACCTGAACTCCGGGCATCTCTGCCGTCAGTCGTTCGATGATGTGGTCAATGTCTCGGCGCATACGAGTATGCCTAACGAATAAAGCTCTGCGACCCGGCCTGCGAGACGCAACGATGGCAACCGCGACGCTCCCACCGGGTTCGCTGCAGCGCATGGTTAGGCCGTAAGCTCGTGATACTGAAACTCTCTCCTGCTCGGCTCATAAGTAATGAACGGACGCTGCTCGCTGCTCTCGAAAGTCAGGATGACCGCTTTGCCCACAGTGTCACCGACTCGGCGCAGAAAACCAAGCAACTCGTCGAGCGCTGCCTGCGATGTGACCTCTCGTGGGTCGATGTCGAAGTCAATCTCCTCGGCGATGAAGAAGTGACTAATCACAACGATGCCGCCGACACAAAAGCGCAACACTGGACTGGCTGTGACTTGAATAGCGAATGCCTCATCGACTGTGGTGGGAAGTGCTCGGGGATCGCTATCGACCAGGAACTCCAAAACGTAAGTGCGGCGGAGCATGTCGAAAACCGCTCGCCAATCCTCAATCGTCGCGCCCCGAACATAGATGTCGCGCAGTGCGCCTTCTGGCTCGAAGCCTTGTCGGCATGTCTCCCAGCGAATCATAGAGGTGTGCGATGCGGCCTAACGACCCAAGCTCAGCGACCCGGCACGCGGGACGCCACGATTGCAAACCACGACGTCATGCCGGGTTCGCTGCAGCGCATGGTTAGGCCACTCGGTCATACGTCAAACAAGTCCAGACTCTTCGGACTGTATCCGAAGATGCGAATCATCGTGCTGCCCTTCTGATAGTCCAAACCAACATTCCGCAGCAACTCCACAATCCACGGCGAATGGTCTGTGACAAGCGGTGAAATCAACATCCCGCGATGAGTCTGCTGCGTAAACGAAACGTCGAACCACTCGACGGAAATGAGCGGAAATGGCAGATGGTAGAACCACTCAACGTCCCAAGCCGACGGTGGCCCGTCGATACACCTGTAGCGATAGCTCGGTCTCCAATCCTCACGAGCACGCATCGCAGAAATGAACTCGTCCCACTTCGTGTCATTGGCGAGACCGCACAATCCGCGCTCGGCAATGACGCGCTTCAGCTTCGCGCGCTCGTCTGGCGAGCGGGAGCTCTTTGCTGTGGGGAGTGAAGTGTCCATAGCATCAATGCGTGCAGAGTGGCCTAACAAATATTAGGCCAAAATCTTCCGCCTACTATTACCTGCTTGGGGGTTGAGGTTTCACTTGTAGTTTAAGCGTAAGACGCTTAGCGCCGATTTGCCACCGGAAAGTTTGACCGAGGGGGAACACGGTGTTCTGAACCATTTCGGGCATTGCCACCTCGGCAAGCAGCCGCAATGCGGGAGATGATTCCGCATTGGAAGGACGCTTTGCTCGTTTTCGTGAATTTATTTTTTCAGGGAGCGTCGTCCGCAGGCCTATTTTGGCTGTAAGCAACTGAATGAAAACGGGTTATATAACAGAAAATTATTTTAAATCGGAGGGGGTGTAGGACAGCGGATGTCCTAGTGACCTTGGTAAGGTGGAGGCATGAACGTTGAGAAGGTTCAACGCGGGGCGGGGGTGGAGGAGGGCCGGAAGCGGTCTGACGGCGGTCGCTTTTCCGCTGGAGGAAAGGGACGGGCTCGTTCTTAATACGGTGAATTTAGCCCGTAGAATTATGATGTTGCGCCGACAGTCCATGTCCGTGAGCCCGATATGCCGTCGCTGGCTGGGGGTGGGGATGTTGCTGCTGTTGGTGGTGCAGCTCCGCGCGGCGGAGGCTACGTTTGTGCGGGGCATCAACCTGAATGGACCGGCGGTGGCCATCGACGGGCATACTTGGGAGGCGGGCGCGGGGGCGAAGGATTTCAAGGCAACGGGCAAGACGTTTGAGAACCAGAATGTGGCGCTCAAGCCGACCACGGATGCTGCGCGTACGCAGATGATCCGCAGCAGTGTGTGGGGTGACAAGGTGGTCTTGGAATTCAGCAATCTCACCCCCGGCGTCTATCAAGTGTTTCTCTATGTGTGGGAGGATAATCACAGTGAGCAGTTCGACCTGCTGTTGAATGACAAGGTCGTGCAATCGGCTTTTCACAGTGGCACAGCGGGGATGTGGAAGCGGATGGGGCCGTGGTTGGCCGAGGCAGTGAATGGCAAGCTGACGATCACGGCCAAATGCCCGAGTCATGGGGCGGCGAACTTATCTGGCGTAGAATTGTGGGCGGGTGAGGGAACGGTTCCGGAACTTGCGCGGCCGAAATTCGTTGAGGCGCCGACACCGGAGCAACTCGCGTTCTTCGAGAGCCGGGTACGTCCGGCATTGGTCGAGCATTGTTACGAATGTCACAGTGCGGGTGCGGAGAAGATCAAGGGTGGCCTGGTGCTGGATTCGCGCGCGGGTGTGCAGAAGGGTGGCGATACGGGGGCGGTCATCACGCCGGGCGATCCCACCGCCAGCATGCTGATCCATGCGGTGCGGCATGCGAGCGAGGATCTGAAGATGCCGCCGAAGAAGAAGCTGCCCGCGAATGTCATCGCTGATCTGGAAGAGTGGGTGCGGATGGGCGCGCCGGATCCGCGAAGCACCAGCACGCTGGCGGCGGTGAAGGCCAAGGAAACGATTGATTGGAGCAAGGCACGCGAATGGTGGTCACTGCGTCCGCTGCAATCTCCAGCGCTACCGAAGGTGAAGAATACCCGCTGGCCCAGCAGTGACATCGACCGGTTCGTGCTCGCCAAGCTAGAAGCGGCCAAGCTGACGCCGGCGCCTGACGTGGAGCCGCGCGCGCTCATCCGCCGGATGACTTATGATCTGCACGGCCTGCCGCCGACGCCGGAGGAGGTGGAGGCGTTTGTGCGGGAATCGCGGCGTGATGCGAAAGGTGCGGTCACCAAATTGGTGGATCGGCTGCTGGCTTCGCCGCGTTATGGCGAGCGCTGGGGGCGGCACTGGCTGGATGTGGTGCGTTACGCGGATACGGCGGGGGATAATTCTGATTATCCCATCCCGCAGATGCATCGCTATCGCGACTGGGTGATCGATGCTTTCAATCGCGATCTGCCATATGATGAGTTTGTACGCGACCAACTCGCGGGCGATCTGCGCGGCGGGGCCACGGATGAGGAGCGCTTCCAGCGCATCATCGCCACCGGCTACATCGCGAACTCGCGGCGGTTCGGTTCGCGGGTGGATGATTACCCGCAGCACCTGACCATCGAGGACACAATCGACAGTTTGGGACGCAGTTTTCTGGGGCTGACGGTCAATTGTGCGCGTTGCCACGATCACAAGTTCGATCCCATCAGCACGCAGGATTACTACGCGCTGTATGGTGTCTTCCACAGCACGCGCTATCCGTGGCCGGGCATCGAGCTGGACAAGAAGCAGCGCGATCTGGTGTTGCTGGTGTCGCCGGAAAAACGTGCAGAAGCCGAGGCCGCAATCAAGGCTAACGCGCAGGAGCAGGCGCGTCTGGATAAAGAGGTCAAGCGGCTCAAGGACGAGCTGAAGGATGCGGCGGAGGAAAAGAAAGCGGGCTTGAAAGAACAGCTCGCCAAGGCGGAGAAGGCTGCCGGAGAGCAGTTGAAGAAAGCGCCGCCGGTGGAGATGGCGTATGCGGTGGCGGAGGCGAGCAAGATCTCCGATGTGCGGGTGCAGCACAAGGGTGATCCGGCCAAGCCGGGTGATATGGTGCCGCGTCGTTTCCTTCAGGCACTCGGCGGGCAGGAGTTGTCGGCTGGCTCCAAAACCAGTGGGCGAGAACAATTGGCTGATTGGATCATGGCGAAGGATAATCCGCTGACGGCGCGCGTGATGGCGAACCGCATCTGGCAGAATCATTTCGGGCGCGGCATCGTGCCGACGCCGAATGATTTCGGTAAGAATGGCAAACCGGCCAGCCATCCGGAACTGCTGGATTTTCTGGCGGCGAAATTTCGCGATGGCGGGTGGTCCATCAAGGCGATGCACCGGATGATCTTGTTATCCCGCACGTATCAAATGGCCACGGTCCGCAGTGCGGATGCGTTGGAGCGTGATCCGACGAACGAACTGCTCGCGAGTTTCCCGCGGCGTCGGTTGGATGCGGAATCCATCCGCGATGGACTGCTCTATCTGGGTGGCAATCTTGACCTTACTGCCGCAGGGGCGCATCCGTTTCCGCCGCAACACCAGTGGGATTTCACGCAGCACAAGCCGTTCAAGGCGGATTATGCGAGCAATCATCGTAGCGTGTTCCTGATGACGCAGCGCATCCAGCGGCATCCGTATCTGTCCATCTTCGACGGGGCTGATCCCTCCACTAGCACGCCGGTGCGCACGAGCAGCACCACGCCGT
>JAJNBN010000505.1 GCA_021156225.1 Verrucomicrobiota bacterium
CGCCTTGCGGTCCGGGTGCAGATTGCGGGCTGAAAAGGTGAACGCATTCCGGGAAGCATCAAAGACCGTGGTCTCACCACCCGAGAGCGTTCTTGGGTTGATCTCGCCCTTTCCATAGTCAGAGCCCTGCAACCCGCAACAGACCATCACCAGCATCAGTATGGCCACGCCACGCGGGAGCCAACCACTGACCATGAAATTGGAATGAAGCTGGTTCACAGGTTAAGCTGGATCCCTAGCTCCTTCGCGGCGGCTGCCAGGGTTTTTGTCTGCGCCTGCAAAGCATCAATCGCCCGCTTCAAAGCTAAACGTCCGGGCGCAGTATCCCTCCCCTTCATCGCCTGATCGAAAGGCACCGGGATTCCTTCAATGGCTTTCAAACTTTCCACCAGTTGCTTTTGCAGCTTGCTGGCCATCGCGGCGTCTTTCTTACCGATGACATCCAGCAACCCCGTCCCTCGTATCTCCTTTCGATCCAGCCGTTGATAGCGACCAAGGCAGATATTTACTATGCCGATCTGGTCGTAACGCATGTCCTGGTGCGTTGTATCACTGAAACAGGAGTGCTCATCCTCCTGCTCCTTGGTAGTATATGCCACCATGGTGCGTTCACCCCCCAACTCTGCCCCACTGAAGGCGCCCATGCCGCGGATCACTTTCTCCAATGACTCATGCGCCGGAGCTATCAAGAAGCCGGCCCGATAATTCGTCTTTCCCTCCGGAGCCCATTCATCCGCCACTTGCTTGAGGTGTCCCACCAGTAATTTGGTGATCAAGCGAAGGTATTCACCACGCCGTTCCGCATGGCGGCGAATGCCATCCCCGGCTTTCACATAATCCAGATATGAACGCCGTCCGGGACTGTCATCGTGCAGATCCTGTCCCCAGAGCAGAAACTCGATTGCGTGCCAACCGGTGCTGATATTTTTCTCCCCTTCTTTTTCATTTACCGAAACCAGCAGTTCTACCGTGAGCTTGGCGAAGTCCTGAGGATTATTGATGATGCCCGCCATTGGAGCTTCAGCCGTGTAATCGATGTAATTCTCATCAATCGGCCACGCGTTGACAAATCCTTCCACTGCTTCGATCGGGCCATCGTAAAAGCGGGCCACCTCGGTTTGCAGATAGGGAACGCGGGCAGCAATCCAGGCTTGGCGTGCTTGCTTCAGTCCTTCTTCAGACGGTGATTTCAGAAACTTTTCTATGCTTTGCTGCAGTTCACAAGCAGCCGACCACGAATCCGTATAGGTCGCGTGCAGGATACTTGCGTAGTTGTGCAGGAAACGCCGGACCGTTTCCGCCTCGTCAGCAGCGCTGGACCGCAGGCAAACGCCGAGCGAAGCGGAAGAAAGTAAAATTAAAAACTGGCGGCGGCAGGCAAACCGTTTCATGGCACAGATTTGTTACATTAATAGCATCTACCTAGCGAAACAGCGGAGCCCGGGAAAACCCCAGGCTCCGCTCGAAAGAAACCCCTGACATCTAAATGTCGAGGGTTGTGAATGCTTTACCTATCAAGGAGCCACTTCCAAGGCGCGATAGAAACGCTTGCCCTGGCCTGGTGAACTCTGATCGATATACAGCAGCGAACTGGTGGTCAGGGTGACGCGTTCCAGCGTGGTCCACACCGGCGTGCCGTCCAGGCTCGCCGTGTATTGGACATCATATTGGGTGCCGATAGGCCCCGCGATGACGACCCCGGCATACATGGCGATCTCCGTCACGGTCAGACTGACTGCCGTGGAGGAGACCGAACCATTGGCCGTGGTGACGACGGCCACATACTCACCCGCATCGCCCGTGGTCGGGGCCGGGATGCTGTAGCTGGTACCGGTCGCATTCGCGATGGGCACGCCATTCTTGTACCACTGGATCTGGGCACCGGCGGAAGCAGCCACCGTAAAGGTCGCCGCTGTGCCGCCACCCACGCTCACGGGGGTCGGCTGCGAGGAGATGGAGGGAGCGCTGCCGCTGACACGCATCAGCAGCAACTGGCCGCCTTCCACGAGTTCAGGGTCATTGCCCACATTAGCCGCACTGTGGATCTGGTTCACGACCAAGAACGCACCCGCGCCGAGGAAGCTGCTGACGTCGATGGCACCCGAGACTTCCTCATCTTGCGTGATGAAGCCGGGTTCACCAGTCTTGAACAGCGACTGCTTGGCCTGACCGAGGGCGATCAAACCATCCGTGGCCGGATAGTACTTGTAGAAGCGGGCCAGACGCGCGTTGTTACCCGGATCTTCCTGGAGGATGATGGTGCCATCCGCCGCGAAGCCCAAGTTGTCGAACATGATCTGACCTTCGGTTCCGTTGAGCATCATCTCGATCACACCACCCGCTTCCGGGTTGGCGATGTCGTTGAACGTCAGACGCCAGAGACGGCTCGGCAGCGAAGAGCTGGCGGTCGTCACGAAGTAGAACTGATTCGGATTCAGCGGATTCCAAGCACCGTCTTCCACACGCATGAAGCGGGTGACTCCGGCACCATTACCCACTGTTTCCAGATCGTTGAAGCTGGCGATCGCGACGTTAGTCAGCGCGCTCAGGTTCACGAGGGAGAAGTTACGGAGAGCTTCCGTTGTTCCGGCGACTTCCTGCGTCAGACCGGCAACGGAGACCGCGAAGAGCTGGCCGTTCATCAGACCGGCCTTCTCCACGTCGTTTGTGCCCGTGGCCTGCTTGGTGCCGATGTAGATATACACCTGCGAATCCGTGGTGCCGTCATCATCCAGGCCGACCACGATGGTCTTGTCCTGCATATAGGGGCTGGCCACGACGTTTTCCCAAGAGGCGCGTCCGAGGAGCGGAAGCTGCCAGGAATTACCCGCTTCCGGACCCGAGGCGATGTGCGCCCAGGCACGGGACTGGGTGGAGAACTCTTCACCGTTCATGAAGATCCGGTTCTGCGTACCTTTGCCGTTGTTGCTGTTGTAGAACGCGCTGATCGCCGGCAGATCCGCGGAGCAGAAGCGGCCCATCAACACATTGATACCCAACCCATACACGAATGTGTTCGTGTTGAAGGTGTAAACATTCGTGATGAGGTCCTGACCGGTGAGGACTTGCAACGTGGCCGTATCGATCACGAGCTTGGACACAAACGTGCCCTTCGCACCGTGGCGACGGGTGATGCCTAGGGTTTCATTGATCTCATGGTTCACGAGGGTTGTGAACGTGCCATTGCCGTTGTCGAATGCGCCGAGACCGTCACCGAGGCCCACATAACGCCATCCGGGGCTGTTCGCCGCCGTGTCCCCGACGGTGATGATGGAGGTGAAGTCCACGCCCGCAATAAGTGCCTCTACCTGCGGTTCCTGCGAGGAACTGGGGCCCTTGGTCGGAATGCCGGACGGAGCCAGCGGATTACCACCGCCCTTGCCGGTCAGGAAGCCGTATTCATTCAAGGCCGTCCAGTCAGAGGCCCAGTTCACGGTGTTAAAGGCACCGATGTAGCTGGCCGGATAGTAGTCCGTGCCCGGCGTGGTTTTGATGTTGGCGGGTGTGAGGGCCGGAGAGCCCGTGTTCGGGCGCGGGTCCAGGCCGCCGTTGGCCGTGCGGCTGATGCCCTTGAGCA
>JAJNBN010000506.1 GCA_021156225.1 Verrucomicrobiota bacterium
AGAGGCTGGGGCCGACGGCGCTGCCGGTGACGGCTACACGCACGGGGGCGACCAGGGCGCCGACTTTCACGCCAGTCTCGGTCGCGGTCGCCTTGAAGGCGGTCTGGATGGCGTCGGAGTTGAAGGTGCTGATGGCATTCAACGCATCACGGAGTTTTTCCACACGCGGTTTGTTGTCCGGGATGAAGTGTTTCGTGGCGGCTTCCTGGTCGCAGGGATAGTCGTCGCTAAAATAGAATTTCGCGCTGAGCGGGGTATCGATGAGCTGCTGTTGCTTCTCGCGATAGGTGGCGAGGGCTCCGGTGATGTATGCCTCGGAGAACGTGCTGGTGTCGATCCCGGCCTTATGGAGTTCGCGCAGGCAGAGGGCGTTCCATTGCGGGATGGGAGCGGTCTTCAGGTATTCGGCGTTCATCCACTGCATCTTCACCATGTCGAACCGGGCATTGCTGCGCAGGATTTGCGGCAGGTCAAAGCGTTCGATGATCTGCTGGATGGGCATGACCTGGCTGCCGTCTTTCGGCGACCAGCCGAGGAGGCAGAGGTAGTTCACGACGGCTTCGGGAACGAAGAAACCGTCAGCATAGGTTTGCATCGAGGCGCCGATATCGCGCTTGCTCATCTTGGAGCCATCGGTGGTGTTCAAGATCAGCGGGATGTGCGCGTATTTCGGGGCTTCAGCACCGAAGGCGCGGAAGAGGGCGATGTGCTTGGCAGTGTTGCTGAGATGATCTTCGCCACGGATGACATGGGTGATGTTCATCAACAGGTCATCCACCACATTCACAAAATGGAACACCGGCTGGCCATCGGAACGGAAGATGACGAAGTCGGGTTCGACTTCTTCACGGTCGGTCAAAGCGCGGGAGACATCGCCGACGACGAGGTCGGGGATGAGGATGGGATCGCGCGTCATGCGGAAGCGGATGGCACCGTCCTTTTCGTAGGCCAGGTCCTTCTTCAGCAAGATATCGACATGCTGGCGGTAGATGTCGGAGCGTTGGGACTGGAAGTAGGGGCCTTTATCGCCTTTGGACGCCTTAAAATCGGTGCTGGAGACGGGACCTTCATCCCAGTCGAGGCCGAGCCAGCGGAGGCCGTTGAAGATGACGTCGATGGCGGCCTGGCTGTTGCGCGCGGTGTCGGTGTCCTCGATGCGCAGCACGAACGTGCCGCCGGCGTGGCGGGCATAGAGCCAGTTGAACAACGCAGTGCGGGCTCCCCCGATGTGGAGGTAACCCGTGGGACTAGGCGCAAAACGGACGCGAACGCTACTCATGATCGTATTCTTAAATTGATCCGCCGCCAGACCGTTACCGGACCAGCAGCAGGTCACACAGCAAACCGGATGGGGGAGGGGGCGTCAAGACAAGGGGCGAGATCAGCAGGGTGAGGCTTTTCCGAAATGCGTTGGTTGCAAAGAAAAGGCGAATACCGGTTGCGATAAGGGGAAACCGGTGTTTGGTTGAGGCTCTAGACCAATATGATGATCCTTATCCAAGAGCGCCTGTGCGCCTAAAAAATTACGTAACCGCTGGCGTTCTGGCGGTATTCCTGATGGCGCAGGCTTTGCCCGCGGCAGAATTACCGGAGGAAATCCAAGCGGTGGTGGCCAAGGTGCAGGCCAAACTGACCGCCGGGCAACTCACTGAGAAGCAACTTGCGGCCGAGATAAAGGAGTTCGATGTCCTGACGGCCAAGTATCGGAAGACGGCTCCAGAAGCTGCCGCGCAGGCGGTTTTCGCGAAAGCGGTGCTCTATGCCCAAGTCTTCATGGACTACCAACAGGCCAGGGAAGTGATGGAACAGATAGTGAAGGATTTTCCCGATACGGACGTGACGAAGCAGATGCCCCCAGTTTTGGCCAACCTCAAGCAACTGGAGGCAGTTCAGAAACTGGAAGCGAGCTTGAAACTGGGGGCACAGTTCCCGGATTTTAAGGAGACGGACCTGAATGGCAAACCGCTGTCCATCTCCGGGCTCAAGGGGAAGGTGGTGCTGGTGGATTTCTGGGCGACCTGGTGCGGACCTTGCATCGCCGAGCTGCCACATGTGAAGAAAGCGTACGAAAAGTATCACAAAGACGGCTTTGAAGTGGTGGGCGTCAGTTTGGACCGCGAGAAGGAGCAATTGAACGGTTTTATTGCCAAAGAAAAGATGACCTGGCCGCAGTTTCTTGATGAGAAGGGCAAACTTGCCACGCAATACGGCATCAGTGCAATTCCGGCGACCTTCTTGCTGGACAAGGAAGGCAAGATTTTAGCGAAGGGTTTGCGCGGTGAAGCGCTGGAACTGGAAGTGGCAAAGGCGCTGGGGAAGTAGGTGCGGTCATTTTTTGAACGCCCAAGTCCGAAAATTTAAGAAGTGGTCAGTGGTCCAATGGCTGGTGTCAACCACGTGGCCGATTTCCAGAAAGAGGTCTTTCGTCTGCTGGCGTTCGCCTTTGTGGCCGCAGAAATAACAGAGCCTGGTCTTGGCCCAAATGGAATCGGGATACCGTTTTAGACAGATCTCCAGACCTCTTATTAAACGTGGCCAGTCTACTGGTGAATCTTTCACGAAGTTGTCATAATAGCGATTGTGGTAAACTCTCACGCAGCAGCGGGCATAGAAGAGATCGCCTTCTTCGCCGCCCAGCGAGTCCGCTTGCTTTTTAACCATCGCATGCCATTCATCCGGAGATTTACCGTACCAACGTGGTTGGAGGAACTGGATATAATTAAAATAGATGGACATGTAGGTAGGTGCGAGGGCTAGGCCATCTTTAACCACTTTCTCGTATTCCTCTAGTGGATGGCTCTGGCCGAGGGCCAGACTTTGATAGACAAAATAGTAATGAGGACATTTTGCCTCCAGGCTGGCGGCTTGCCGGAGGGTCTTTTCCGTTTCAAGGAGCCGTTCGCTCATCAAACGCCAGCCATCTTTGCTTACGGTATGAGCGTAGCCATTCCCGCGGGCATGCCAGGCGTAGCCGACATGATGATCGGCCAAAGCGACATGGGCGGTGATGGAGGTCTTCATCTTATCCGCCCAAGATTGCAGCTGTCCTTGCCGCTTTAGCCATTCTTCAGGAGTAGCAAGTTTGGGCATATCCGTCAGGGCCTCGTAAAAGCAATAGAGCTCCCAAGTGCCGGAAGGCAGCTGTTTTTTAGAAGTGCGGAACCCGGCGGCCAATGCTTCCAGTTTGGCGTAGTCGCCGTTGTGGAGAAGAGGCAATAATTCTTTTTGAAGTTTCTGGGTGAGTGCAGCGGCATCTCCCGGGTAAGCGATGAGTTTATCGGGAGAAAACGGTTCGCGAGCGGCAGAAGGTTTGCTGGAGCCAATAACCATGTTGCTCGATGGCTGGGCGGGCAGGTTGAAAGATAAGCCAAGAATGATCGAGAGAAGGCAGAGAGTTTTATGCATGGCTAATCCTCTTTTGATTTTACCGCAGCCCGGCACAGGGTTACGCTGGGGATAACTAAAGAAACCGCGTTCCAGAGATAAACTCAAGCCTGCTTTTAAGCAGAGGCATCAATGTTTGAGCGGAGGTCTTTTACCAGAGTCCAGCTGGCGAAGGATGTCCAC
>JAJNBN010000507.1 GCA_021156225.1 Verrucomicrobiota bacterium
AGGCGAAACCATGCCGCTGTTGGTATAAGCGCTTGAACCAAGATTGTGGTGTTTCCAAGGAAAGATTTGCTCAGAACCTGGCGCCCACATCTTCAGTGCGAGCGTTACTGTTTTTAAATTCATGACGCAAGTTTGCCCCGCCTGCGCCCGCTTCTTTTGAAATAATACCGCCAGTGCCAACGCTCCCAGCACAAACACCACTCCTAATACGACGATCAAGTCCGTTTTGGAAAACGCGCTGCTTCCTCGCCTGGCTAAAGGAATGAACACACCAAGAAGGTAACTTTTGGTAGTTTTGGAAACAAGCCTCTTTACCCCCCCCCCGGCACCTGTCAGCAAGGACCGGATTGTCAATGGGGATAAGGCCTTCCTTGATGCCCTAGCACTCCCGCACAATCTTCCAACGATTGGCTGCCTGCGTCGCGTGCGCGCTTGTTTGCGACCGACCTTGATGGGAACAACCTGTCGTTTGAAGCCTATGCATGATCCTGAAGCTCCCAGAATTTTCCCGGGTGACAATGACATCACGAGGCGCGAATTCCTGATCACCAGCACCGCTGCGGTGGCCGCTACCGCGTTGCCATCACTTGCCCAAGGACAAACACCTGCCGCCGCACCGCCGCCACAATCACCGCCTGTTATGAAAGTAGCTTTCAACGTGAACGGCAAGGCTTGTGAACTCGAGCTGGATACACGAACCACGTTGCTCGATGCATTGCGGGAGCATCTGCAGCTCACCGGCAGCAAGAAGGGTTGCGATCAAGGTCAGTGCGGTGCTTGCACGGTGATCGTAGATGGTCGCCGGATCAATTCCTGCCTGACGCTCGCAGTGATGCAGCAGGGCGCGAACATCACCACCATCGAGGGCTTGGGCACGCCGGAAAACCTGCATGCGTTGCAGGCGGCTTTCGTGAAATGCGACGGGTATCAATGCGGCTATTGCACCCCCGGCCAGATCTGTTCCGCCGTAGGCATGCTTGGTGAAATCAAGGCGGGCATCCCAAGTCATGTGACGACTGATCTTACCGCGCGACCAAAGCTCACTCCCGAGGAATTACGTGAGCGCATGAGCGGAAACATCTGCCGTTGCGGTGCTTACTCCAATATCGCCGAAGCGATCACCGAGGTCGCGGAAGGGGGCAAAGTATGAAGCCATTCACTTATGAGCGTGCAAAATCGCCCGCCGAGGCCGCCGCAGCTGCGTTACGCAACCCACAGGCCAAGTTCATCGCAGGCGGAACCAATCTGCTCGACTTGATGAAGCTTGAGATCGAAACACCCACTCACCTGATCGATGTAAACGACCTCGGGCTGGATAAAATCGAGAAAACTCCAGAAGGCGGGTTGCGCATCGGCGCGCTCGTTCGCAACACGGATCTCGCCGCTGATGAGCGGGTGCGGAAAGATTATGGCGTGCTCTCCCGCGCCTTGGTCGCCGGTGCCTCCGGTCAGTTACGCAACATGGCCACGACGGCGGGCAATCTCCTGCAGCGCACGCGGTGTCCCTATTTCTACGATACCAATCAAAAGTGTAACAAGCGCCAGCCGGGCAGCGGTTGCAGTGCCATCGGCGGAGTTACGCGACAACATGCGGTCGTGGGCGTGAGTGAGGCCTGTATCGCTACGCATCCGAGTGACATGGCGGTGGCTTTGCGCGTGCTGGATGCCACGGTGGAAACGGTCCGCCCGGATGGCACGACGCGGAAGATATCGATTGCTGATCTTCATCGGCTGCCGGGAAACACGCCGCACATTGAGACCACGCTTGCACCGGGCGAGCTGATCACGGCGGTGACCTTGCCCAAGCCTGTGGGCGGTGCGCACATCTACCGCAAGGTGCGGGACCGCGCCTCGTATGCCTTCGCCATAGTTTCCGTGGCCGCCATCGTGCAACGCGATGGCACAGGGCGCGTGGCCTTGGGTGGCGTCGCGCACAAACCCTGGCGCGTGGAAGCAGCTGAGGCCGAGTTGCCTCGCGGTGCTAAAGCAATCACGGCACGGCTGCTGGAAGGAGCCAAGCCCACGCCTGAGAACGCTTTTAAAATCAAACTCGTGGAACGCGCGATCGGGGCCGTGCTGGCCGAAGCGAAAGGAGCAAAGGTATGAAATTTGACTCTCCCGCCGGGAACAATCCCATCGATCAGATGAAGGTGGTGGGCAAGCCGGTGGATCGCGTAGACGGCCCATTGAAAACTACCGGCACTGCGCCTTACGCGTATGAGCGGCACGATGTGGTGGCGAAGCAGGCTTATGGTTATATCGTGGGAGCAGGAATCGCCAAAGGCCGCATTGATTCCATGGACTTGACCGCTGCCAAAGCGGCGCCAGGCGTGCTCACCATCGTCACGGCAGAGAATGCGGGCAAGCTTGGCAAAGGCCCGCGCAATGCCGCGCCCCTGCTGGGAGGACCCGAGATCCAGCACTATCATCAGGCCCTCGCGGTGGTGGTGGCGGAAACTTTTGAGCAGGCTCGTGCAGCATCCAGCCTGGTGCGCATCAAGTATGCGATGACGAAGGGGACTTTCGATCTGGCGGCAGTCAAGGACAAGGCGGGCCTGGCCAAGAGCGAGCCAGGGGAAGATCCGCCGGAAAGCAAGGTGGGGGACTTCGATACGGCTTTTGCCGCCGCACCTGTGAAGTTGGATGCGACTTATCATACGGCGGATGAATCCCACTCGATGATGGAGCCGCATGCGACGATCGCGGCATGGGAGGGTGATGGGCTTACGCTTTGGACCTCCAACCAGATGGTGGCTTGGACGGTGGCGGACATGGCCGTCACGCTGGGCATCTCCAAGGAAAAGATCCACGTCCTGTCCCCCTACATCGGTGGTGGCTTTGGCGGGAAGTTGTTCCTGCGTTCGGATGTGTTGATGGCGGCCTTGGGTGCCCGGGCGGCACGCCGTCCGGTGAAGGTCACTTTGCCGCGGGCGTTGATGCCGAACAATACGACACATCGGGCGGCGACCATCCAGCGCATACGAATCGGGGCGGGCAAGGATGGCAAGATTACGGCCATCGCGCATGAAAGCTGGTCGGGCAACGTGCCGGGAGGCCGGCCTGAAACCGCGATCATGCAGACGCGCTCTTTGTATGCGGGGGCTCATCGTATGACGGCGATGCGATTGGCCGAACTGGACTTGCCCGAAGCGAACGCGATGCGCGCGCCCGGTGAAGCACCCGGTCTGGCGGCGTTGGAGATCGCTATCGATGAGATGGCGGAGAAGTTGGGCATGGATCCGGTCGAGTTTCGGATCATCAACGATACGCAAGTGGTGCCAGATGCGCCGCCTTCACCTCCGAAGGAGGACGAAAAGAAGTCCAAAGAGCCAAAGGAAAAACCAAATCCGAATCCTCCTTTCTCGCAACGGCAACTTATCGCCTGCTTGAAGGATGGGGCACAGCGGTTCGGCTGGAGCAAGCGCAAGGCGCAGCCTGGTCTCGTGCGTGATGGCCGTTGGCTGGTGGGCATGGGTGTCGCTGCGGCTTACCGCAATAATTTGCTGATGAAGTCAGCGGCACGCGTGCGTTTGGATGGAAAAGGAAATGTGACGGTGGAAACGGA
>JAJNBN010000508.1 GCA_021156225.1 Verrucomicrobiota bacterium
GGTCAGATCGCTTCGCGAAAGGCTGGGGCTTCCGGGTGCAAGCGCGGCGGGCAATGACCTGTTAGCAGTGTGGTCTTCCGGGAAAGTAGCGACCGAAACATACCCTTGGATTCTGGTCGCGGCGCTCCGAAGTGTCGGTGTGGCGAGTCGGTTGGAGCCAGGAGGCAGGGCTGAATTCTGGACAGGGAAAGAATGGAAGGAGGTAGTGGAGGGAGATAATCCGTTCGAAAATAATGCCAAATCATTATGAAACACCCTACTGCACCGCGGGGTATATAGGGGGCATGCCGGGGCAGACCAAGCACAGCCTTGAGCGTTTGCCATTCTTCGATATCGGGCAACCGTTCGTCACGTTCGAACTCTTGCAGCCGGTCAGGGAAATGCCCGTAATGGCAGATACTTGCCGCTGCGTAAGCCGCTGTTCCCTGCGTGCCTTTTTCAACTGATCCCCGAGCGTCTTGACCTCGGGCGTCGCTTTCCGACGATGGGTTATCCCGCTATCCGGGGGCGTTTGGCTTTAGAGCGGTTTTAAAAATGATGTAGCGGTGTGGCGAAGGGAATGGGGGGAGCGGTCCTTTTGGGTTCTGGCTTCGTTTCGGCTCAGTCACAGGGTTGCTTGGAACCTGCTTCTTCGCCAAAACTTCGCCAGAACCAAAAATCCTCGCTCCACACCGCTACATGATTTTTAAAACCGCTCTAATTTTTCGCTGTGCGATACCCAGCCGTGCTAACAGGGTAGGGACGCAGCGGAACAATCTCTTTGGCCCAGAGGGCGAAGGCGGCTTTGGTGCAGCTTTCGGCGCGGCGGCGGTTCTCGCCGGCGACGGTGCGGAAAATGACGATCTGGCCGTCGGGGGATTCATCGACGATGTGGCGGATGCAGAGGTCTTTGCCGGTGGCGCCGTTGGAGTAGCAACGGCCGAGTTGAATCTGCTCGGGTTGGAGGTGGGAGCCTTGGGCGTGTTGGCGAGCGAGTTCGTAGATCTCAGCGAGGTCTTCTTCCGTGACGTCGATGAAGGAGCCCATCTGTTTCAGCGCGTAGGAGAGGTGTTCGGGGGAAATAGCGGGATCGGTCGGCTTAGCTTGAACAGCGGGATGGGGTTGCAGGCTGGCGGGGTAGCGTCGCCAGGGGAAGAACCAGTTCAAACCGATGGCGGTGATGAGCAAGATCACGGCATTCAACAGGACGGGGATGAGCACGAAGAAGTAGCCGAGTTCCTGCACTTGAGTTCCGCCCAAGACGGCCGTGAGCGCGGTCGCGCCGCCGGGCGGGTGGATGCAACCAAGGTAGTACATGGCCACGATTGCCAGGCCGACGGCCAAGGCACTGGCGAGCAAGGGCGAATGACAGAAACGGGCGACGGTCACGCCGATCAGCGCGGATAACGCATGGCTGCCGAGCAAAGGCCAAGGCTGAGATAAGGGACCGTGCGGAACGGCGAACAGCAGGACTGCCGAAGCGCCCATGGAGGCGACGACGAGGGGAAGCTCGGCATCGCTCAGGACGAGTGAGGAAACGGCCAGCACGCAGAGGATGCCGAAGAATGCGGCGATGCCGGAGATGAGTTTCTCCGCGTGTCCACCGGGGCCGAGTTCAAACCATGATTTTGTTGTTCCATTCGCCATAATCGCGATGCAAAAGGAGCGGGAAGCTAGCAGGACGGGGAAGGAAATCAATATATCGTAGTGAGATGTATTTTGGGGAATGACAAAGGAAGCCGGTTGCGCCGGCAGGCTAACAGTGACCAATGATTAAGGGAAACATCGAACATCGAACGCCCAACTTTCAACATCGAAAGAGGGAGAGTTAGCGCCGTCTCACGACGGCGGCTACGAGTTAGGGGACAGGCGAGGACGACGACGAGAACGAGGACGATTACGAACGGGTTACTCGGCGAGTTTGGAGATCACGGTTTTCATTTCGGGGCCCATGCGGCGGAGTTGTTCGCGGTGGGCGGCGGAGAGGCCGGCGAGCAGTTCTTCACCTTTGGCGGTCAATTGCAGGCGGACTTGGCGACGGTCTTCCTGGCTGCGGAGTTTGCGGGCGAGTTTCAGGGAGGCCAGGCGGTTGGTGAGGCCCACAACGCTGTGGTGCTGTATCTGCAGGCGTTCGGCCAGTTCACCGATGGTGATGGCGTCCGGGCCGGGAAAGCCTTTGATGGCGAGCAGGGCCTGATGCTGTTGCGGGGTGATGCCGGCGGAGAGGGCGGCTTCCTCGCTGAAGCGGAGGAAGCGCCGCAGCGCGTAGCGAAAGGAAGCGAGGAGCTGGTAATCCTCTAGCGAGACGGTCCGTAATGGGCTAGCCATGGTCAAGGGATGACAGAAAACGGAGGGCAAATCCAGTTGCTTTGCATCGTGCTGCGATATAAATAGAAGCATGTTATCTGCCTGTTTAAGCCTTCGTGTTTGGCTGACCGTTCTGGTCGGCTGGCTGCTGGAGGTGGGCACGTGCGTGGGGGCAGGGGCGGCGGCGATTCCGCAAGCGAAGTTGCGGACGGCGATCGGCAAGGCGTTACCTTTGATCGAGCGGAGTGCGGCGCAGACGCTGAAGGCGAAGGATTGTTTCACGTGTCATCATGGGGCGCATGGGGCGATGGTGCAGAATGAGGCGTGGTCGCGCGGGTTTCGCCTGCAACGGAATGGCCTGCAGGATCAACTGGCGCGGGCTTATGGGGAACTGGTGACGGAGCAGCCGCGTTTCAAAAAAGGATTCTCGGTGAGCAACACGGCGGATGGACCGGGGCATGCGTTGTGGATGTTGCACGTGGCGGGCTGGGAGCGGGATGCGATCACGGATGGGGCGGTGGAATTCTTTCTGGGTCAACAGCGGCGAGAGGGCAATTGGGAGACCTCACCGGCGCGTTCGCCTACGGTGGGGAGTTCTTTCACGGTCACGTTCCTGGCGTTGAGGACGCTGAAATATTACGGGAAACCGGAGCAAGTGCGGGAGAGCTTGGCGCGGGCGGAGGCGTGGTTGTTGAAGACGGCGCCGGAGGATACGGAGGATCGGGTATATCGGCTGCGGGCGTTGCATTTGTTAGAGAAGCAAGAGGCGGTGGAAGTGGAGGTCGCGGCGTTGAAGGCAGAGCAGCGGAAGGATGGTGGTTGGACGCAGATGAAGTTTCTGGATAGTGATGCGTATGCGACGGGGACGGTGCTGGCGGCGTTGGTGGATACGGGGGCGATCTCGGTGGTTTCGGCTGAGTATCAACGTGGGGCGGGTTATCTGGTGCGGGAGCAAAAGAGTGATGGATCGTGGCATGTGAAGAAGCGGACGCGCGGCCAGCAACCGATGTTCGAGAGCGGGTTTCCGCATGGGCAGGATCAGTTCATCTCGTATTCGGCGTCGTGCTGGGCGACATACGCGTTGTTGAAGGCGATGCCGGTGGATAAGCGGAGAGGGCGGACGGGTTTTGTGAGTAGTGTGGGGGAGGGGAGGTTGAAGAAAATGGCCAATGACGAAATCCGACCCTGACCTGATGGCGCGGGGTTCAGGGCTAAGGAATGAGCAGTGACGGCTGACCAACTGGGTGGTATTCGCGGTTTTACAGGTCAGCAT
>JAJNBN010000509.1 GCA_021156225.1 Verrucomicrobiota bacterium
GGTTCATCGAGCTGGCGGGCAAGATCAACACCGCCATGCCCAACTACGTGGTGGAGCGGGTCCGGCTGGCTCTCAACACCGCCCGTAAGGCCGTAGCCGGGAGCCGTATCCTCCTGTTGGGCATCGCCTACAAAGCAAACGTGGATGACGATCGTGAAAGTCCGTCCTATGTCTTGTGGGAATTATTAGAGGCGCAAGGCGCGCATGTGGAGTATCATGACCCGCACGTGCCCGTGATCCGTCCTTCCCGCGAGCACGGACATTTTGCCGGCAATAAAAGCGTGAATTTGAACCCTCAATCGATCGCGAGCTACGACCTCGTCCTGTTATCCACCAGCCATCAGGCCGTGGACTACGGGCTGATCGCCGAGCACGCCAAACTCCTCGTGGACACCCGCAATGCCTTCGCCGGACTGGTGAAGCATCCGCAGCGTTATTTCAAAGCATGAAAGCACTTGTTACCGGCGGCGCCGGTTTCATCGGTTCCCATATCTCGCAGGCTCTCGTTCAACGCGGGGCCAAAGTCATCGCCTTGGACAATCTCTCCCTCGGCCAGCGCCATAACCTCGACTGGGCGGCCAAGACGGACTTGGAATTCGTGGATGGCGATGTGACGGATGAATCGCTCATCCGCAAACTGGTCGCCGGTTGTGACTGGGTGTTCCATGAGGCCGCCATGCCTTCCGTGCCCCGCTCCGTACAAGATCCGCTTGGCAGTAATTTCAACAATACCGACGGCACCTTGCGCCTGCTGGTCGCCGCGCGTGATGCCGGCGTGAAGCGCATGCTCTTCGCCTCCTCATCGGCCATCTACGGCGATCAGAACGCTCCGCGCAAGCATGAGCAACTCCCACCCAGCCCGCTCTCACCCTACGCGCTTCAGAAGTACACGGGTGAAAAATACTGCCAAATGTTCCATCAGCTCTATGGCATGCCCACCGTGGCTTTGCGTTATTTCAATGTCTATGGCCCGCGCCAGGCCTTTGACTCTCCTTACTCAGGCGTCATCGCCAAGTTCTGCACCGCCATGCTTAAGGGTGAAACGCCGGTCATTTTCGGCGACGGTCTCCAGTCGCGTGACTTCACCTATATCGACAATGTGGTGCAAGCCAATCTCATGGCTGCCGAAGCTCCGGCTGAGAAAGTCGCGGGCGGTGTTTTCAACGCGGCCACCGGCCACAGCGTCACCCTGTTGGATCTGGTGCAGGACTTGAATGACCTCACCGGCCAAGCCATCAAACCCCGATTTGAACCTGGTCGTGCGGGAGATGTGCGCTCCTCTCTGGCGGACAATTCCGCTGCGGAAAAAGCTTTCGGCTACAAAGCCACCGTTACTTGGAAAGAAGGTTTGGCGAAGACTCTGGAGTTCTATCGCTCCCAACAGTAGCAGTGCGGGCCGGCTGGCGTGGGCTAAACTCTATCTTCGCCCTTGTCGGGCTCTTTCTTTTCCTCGCCTGATTGTTCGACGTTAATTTCCTTGGGTTTCTGCGTCAGGCGCAAGCGCGCCACCCGCGTCGCATCCATCTCCTCCACACGCAGCACAAACTCGCCGATGACCAGTTCATCCCCATCCTTCGGAAAACCACCCTTCTGTTGCGTCACCCAACCGCTGGTCGTCGTGACGCCTTCCTCCTGCAACTCCTCACCCACCAGTTCTCCCAGCTCATGCAACGGCAACGAGCCGTCGATATCCCACATCGTTTCGCTTAACTGCACCAGCAGCGGTTTCTCCTGGTCAAACTCATCCTGGATCTGGCCCACCAGTTCTTCCAAAATGTTTTCCAGCGTCACCATGCCCGTCGTGCCGCCGTACTCATCCACCACGATGGCAAAGTGCAGTTTGCGCTCCATGAACAGCGCCAGCAGCTTCTCCAGACGCGCCGTCTCCGGCACATAGATCAGTTTTCGGGCAACGGACTTCAGATCTCGCCCCGTCTTGGCGCGGGAGCGTAAGGCATACAAATCCTTGAAGTGAACTACACCCAGCGTCTTGTCCACATCGCCCGCCTCACACAGAGGAAAGCGAGAATAGCGCGTTTTCTCCGCCACTTCCAGGCACTCCGCAATCGTTGCTTCCGTATCCAAACAGGTGATCTCCTGGCGCGGCCGCTTCACATCCCGCACGATGCGCCGCTTCAGATCCATCGCATTGAAAACGATCTTCCGCTGCAATTCACTGCCACCCTCATGCTCATGTGAGGAGGTGAACAGCATCCGTAATTCTTCCTCCGAATGAATGAGTTCCGCCTCGCTGGCCGGATGGATGCCTACCATTCGCAACATCCACTGCGAGGTGTTGTTCAGCATCCAGATAAATGGATAGGAAATCTTGTAGAACATCTCCAAGGGGGCCGCGATCCAAAGCGTCGTAGGCAAGGGTTTCTGGATCGCCACGGATTTCGGCGCCAGCTCCCCCATCACGATGTGCATGAACGTGATGACAGAAAAACCGAACGCAAAAGAGATGGAATGCTTCAGCTTCTCGGCGCCCACACTGAAGGAACCCAGATGCACTTCGCCCGTGATCAAACGGTCCAGCACCGGGGCAAGCAGCGACGCAAAGATCGGTTCCGCGAACCAACCCAATCCCAAGCTCGCCAAGGTGATGCCCAACTGCGTGGCGCTCAAGGAAGCATCCAGATTCTTCACGATGCGACGCGCGACGATCGCCCGCTTGTTGCCCTTCTCCTCCAGCGTGACGAGCTGCGTATCGCGGATCTTCACGATTGCGAACTCCGCCGCCACGAAGAAGCCGTTCAAAAAGACCAGGAAGACGACTAAGAAGCCGCCCCCGATCAATTTGAACATGTAATCGTCTTCCATATCAGAGATTCGCCGCGCCGAACATGACGCGCATGATGTCCTGCACGGTGATGATGCCGATGGGCCGTTGATCACGTCCCATCACCACGGCCAGCCTTTGACCGCTGCGTTGCAACCTTTGCAATCCGACCTCAAGCCGCAGCTCAGGCTCCAACACTACGGGCGCTTGCTGATAATCCGCCACCTTTTTGCGCTCATCAAAGCCCTCCTGATACAACACATGCTTCAGGCTCACCACCCCCGTCAAACGCCGTTGCCGCCCGATCGTTTCCAACACTGGTACCCGGGTGAGACGCTTCTCTCGGCAAACCTTCAACACATCTGTCATCACAGTACCTGCGCCGATTCTTGCATCACTAGGCGGAATTCATCACGGTTGGCGAACATCTGCCCCGTGAACACACCGCCACCCGCCAGTTGTCCCACCCAATTCGCAAATTTCTCAATCACCCAGACCAAGGGGGAAAGCACCAGATGCAACAACCGAAAGGGATCGGCCAAGTACAGGCACAAGCGGTTCGGAAACTGCCGGAACAGCATCTTCGGCAACAGATCGCAGAACATGTAGAACGCAAAGAACAACACCGCGAGCAGCACCACGATCAACCATGGATAGTCTCCGAGATGCTTGTGCAGCACGGCCACCATCACGCAAACCACCACGATATTGGCCAGCGTATTGCCTACCAAGATGGTCCACAGGAAATTCTCCGGCCGTTCCAAGAACTTGCTCAACAACCGCGCGCGGCGATTGCCATGGCGCACCCATTGCCGCACACGCAGGCGGCTCAAGGCCAGCACGCCCGCCTCCATCCCTGAGAGCAGAAACGATCCGGTAAGGCATACGAGAAATAATATGAGATACATCATACTATTCCCCCCTTCCGTTTCATGACCTCTACCAAGATCTCCCGCACCCGCCGGTCATCCACCGCTTTGGCCGTTAATTTCAACCCACGATATGTCACCGATTCTCCGGCATTGGGTACCACGCCCAATTGCGCCATCAAAAGACCACCCATCGTCTCCACTTCGGAGACTTCACCCAAATCCGGATACTCATCGGCAAATTCGTCGATCTTCAAAGTGCCGTTCACCCGCCAGCGGCCCTCAGCCAGCTTCTCCAGCTTGAACTCCTGCTCTTCACCCTCGCTCCGGATATCCCCCACCAACTCCTCCAGAATGATCTCCAGCGTGACGATGCCAGCGAGTTGGCCATATTCATCCAGCACCAAAGCCAGACCTCGTTGTTGCCGTTGCAGACTGATGAGCAATTGCAAAAGATTCGTGCTCTCCGGGACGAAGGACGGAAATTCCAGCACTTCCTCCAAATCCGACGTAGGATTCAGCAATAGCTCCCGCGTGTTTAGCACCCCGATGATGGTATCATTTTCCTCATCGTACATCGGCAACCGGCGATGCTTAAGCCGGCGCGCTTCCGCCCGCATCTCGTCCACCGTCATCGTATCCGTCACCCCATCCATCTTCGCCCGGGGACGCATGACCTCCTTCACCGTCCGCTGATCCAGCCGCACGATCTCGAGAATGATATCCCGCTCCGACTTCGCCAGCACGCCATGCTGATAGGCCATCTCCAACAACTCCCGGTAATCGGCATCCGTCACTGAGTTGGCAGGCTTGATCGACTTGGGGATGACCACCCTTAAGACCGTTTCATTCAACCGCTGGGCGATCTGGCGGAAAGGCCTGACAAACGCATGCCAAGCGAACAACGGTTGGGCCACCCGCAGAGCCCAAGATTCGGGACGCCGGACCGCCAACGTCTTCGGCAGCACCTCGCAGCCCAGCAAAAGCAGCAAAGCCGTTGTGATGAGGGTCCAAACCAGCAGCCATTCGCCACGCAAGCCCATCCACAACGCAATGGCGATCACCGCCGCACTGGCCAAGGTATTGCCCAAAGCTAAAGCACCCAGTAATTCTTGCGGCTGGGCGAGCAACCGATTGACCACCACCCCGCGGGCAGGCGAGCGCTCGGCCAGTTGGCGGACCTGCCATTTGCTCAGTGAGAAAAGGGCTGTCTCCGCCACGGCAAAGAAGAAGCTCGCCCCCCCAAAGAGGACGATGCCCAGCGCTGCCAGCCATGAAACTTCCGTCATTTCGGTGCCATTATGCCTCGCAACCCCCTCCCCGCGAAAGCCTTAAACCGTAGCCAAGCCGCCCTAGCTTGGGAAAATTCAGGAAATATTAAGTTGCACGGACAAGCCATAACCCTTAGAAATACCGCCGATGTTGGTCAGCCGAAAACAATTCATCGCGGTTTTAGGGGTTTGCTCCCTGTTTTTTGCTGTCTCAGAATCCCAAGGACAGACTTCCCGCGGTTACACGCCTTGTATCGTCCAGCCGGTTTTGATCAGGCCTAATATCTCTCCTGCAATCGTCACTCAGGCAGAACTTGTTCGCCCTACTTTTATCATGTCTGGCCGTGACCGTTGGGCAGTCAATCTGGCGGATATCGAGCAACCTACGTATGTGCAGGCGGTTATCGCTCCCGCTGTCTATGATGGATGTGCCGAACAGACTTCCGCCCGTGCGGCCATCATTGCCAGTTTTTCCAGGATGTCTTTGGCGACCACCGCACCTAGACCCGGGAATGGCTCTGTAGCGTCCCGTATCTTTACTGATGCCAGCCTCTGCTGTGGCGCAGGTGGTAAATAATTTCATCCTTATCAGGGAGCAGCTTGGCCCAAGTCTGCAAAACCTATAAGTCTCTTTTTCAAACTTACCGTCAGGATTTTGTTTCGGTCTCCGTTCTGCTCGCGGTTTACTTCCTTGTCCAAGCAGTTTTCTTTCACGATCTGGGAAGATTCATCGTCGATTCTGGAAAAGAACTCATGGTTCCATGGGCCTTACTGGAGGGCAAGGCGCTCTACCGGGATGTCTTCTGGCTTTATGGGCCTTGGGCACCCTATTTCAATGCCAGCATGTATGCCTTATTCGGCGTACATTCGGATGTCCTGCTATGGACGGCCAAGTTTCTCGGTGTGGGTGTCATCCTGACCGTCTACGGATGTCTTCGCAGTCTGGTATCTCCACGAACAGCATTGTTCGGCACTCTCGGAGTGGCAGCTTTTTCCACTACCTCCCATTACTTCGCCTGGCCTTACTCCTTTTCCAATCTATGGGCGACGTGGCTAGGGCTGCTGGCCGTCCATCTTATCGCCCGCTGGCGGCAAACAGGAAGCGTAGGCCAGTTGATCGTCTCAGGAATTGCTTGTGCCATCGTCCTCAACGCCAAGTTCATCATCGCTTTGCCCATACTGGTGGTCTTGTGGTTTACGTTGCTGCTGGAAGCAAAAACATCGGTTCCGCATGTGACCCGCCGCGACTGGATTTCGGCACTGTTTTATACCGGCACAGTCCTGCTCATTTTTTTCCTGAGTCTTTGGCATTTTGGCAAAGGGGTGGAACTCGAGTCCTATCGTTTACAAATAGGTGCGGTGTTTCATGCTCGCCACCTCGTGGCTGCCGGCCTCTATGATCGTCTGCGGGAAACTGCTCTGCTGCAATATGGATTTTACCCGGAAAACCTCGGGGCGGCATTTGCCGTCTGGAGCTGTCCGCTAGCGGTTATCGGCGCAGTGGTGGTCTGGCTTCGCCTTTGGTTCACCGGCAAGAGTTTTCAATTGCTGCTGCCATTTCCTTACGTCCTTTTTGCCGCCGGAAACTTGCTGCAGATGAATTCCTCCGTTCATGCTCCGTATGTTTTTCCCGCGGCAGCAGTCGCTCTGTTCTGGGCATGCGAGGCTTGGAGCAAACGGCCCACTGCCAATCCAGCGCGACTCTGGCTTTGCTGCTTGGCGGACTGCGCCTGTTCAAAACCGGCAGCCCCAAGGTGGAAATCTCTTCCGCACGCTACCGCTTCAACTGGTCCCCTCGCCTCGCTAGTCGACTACAATCGTTAAGCCAATATGTTTCTCAACATTCCCGGCCGGAGGAACGCATCATCATTTTCTCGCCCCACGATTACCATTACTTCATCTATGATCGGAAACCGGCTCTCGATTACTTCTACACCTGGTATGAACCATTCCATGATGCAAAGGCGGCGGAACGGGTCATCGCCGCCCTAAAATCTGAAAATGTCAAATTGGTGATATCGAACTGGGAAGACCCCTTTGCGCTCGCCTTTGCCCCCGATTATCGCAGCCATCCGATTTACCAAACGCTGACGAAAGAATTTGAACCAAAGTCGAATCCCTCCGAATGGGGTCCGTTCGTCATCTGGGAAAAGAAATCTCCGCTACCCTGAAATGATACGCCAATATTCGGCGGCGGCCTGTGGCCAATTGAAACCTTTGCCGTATAGAGAAATTTTTCCCGTCTCTTGCGGGCAGCCCAATACCTGGGTCAGAGCATCCGCAAAACTGTCAGCCTGACCCGGCTCCACCAGACGTCCCAGATAGTCTGCTTTCACGATCTCATGGATGCCGCCTACGCGGGTAGATACCACCGGAAGTCCGCTGGCGAAAGCTTCCAAAATGACGTTGGGCACTCCCTCATTATGGCTGCTCAAAGCGAGCACGTCCGCCGCCTGCATGTACCGCGCCACCTCAACCGCCGGTTTGCGTCCCACAATTTGGACGCGGTCACCCAAATTCAAGCGCTGCGCCTCGGTACGGATGAAATTTTCCAACGGCCCACCACCGATGAGCAACAGTCGGCTGCGCTGAAGTTGCGCGGGCAATTTGGCAAAGGCCGTCAGCAACAGCCCGGGATTTTTGACCGGCAGAAAATTCCCGACAAACAGGACAATTTTTTCCGCCTCCGGCAAACCCAATGACTGACGGACAGCCAGTTTGTCTGCCGGGGTAAACGTGCGCGTATCAACACCGTTATAGACCACTTTCAATTTTGTTTCGGGCACACCTGCTTCTGCCAACCGTCGCGCCAAATCCTGGCTGCGGTTGATCACGGCCTTGGCTTGGCTTAACGAGGTGGTGATCAGACGACGGCGCACTGGCATGTTCAAATACGTGTGCACATCCGTCCCTTGGGTGATCACCACCAATGGAACGCCCACCTGGTTGGCCAGGTCCAGCACGCCGCAGGCATCAGGATAAGCCCAAGCACAGAGGATTCGATCAAAGGGAAATCCCCGG
>JAJNBN010000510.1 GCA_021156225.1 Verrucomicrobiota bacterium
TGAAGCGGAGATGACGGATGAAAAAGAAACGTCATCAACGTCTCCTGCTCCCGCCAAGAAAGACGATTCTCGTGGCGACGAAGTCAGGCCCATGAGCCCCTTGCGCCGCACCGTGGCCAAGCGCCTCGTCGATGCCCAGCAAACCATGGCGATCCTCACGACCTTCAACGAGATCGACATGTCCGCCGTTATCACCCTGCGCAAACAATATCAGGAATCATTCGTCGCCAAGTCCGGTGTGAAGCTCGGTTTCATGTCCTTCTTCGTGAAGGCCGTCATCGAAGCCCTCAAGCAAGTCCCTCAGCTCAACGCCGAGATCCAAGGCAACAACATCGTCTATCACAAGTATTTCGATATCGGTGTCGCCGTTGGCGCTGGCAAAGGTCTCGTCGTGCCGCCCATCCGCAATGCTGAAAAGCTGACCTTCGCGGAGATCGAGAAAACCATCGCCGACCTCGCCACCCGTGCTAAGGACAACAAGCTGAAGCCGCAAGAGATGGAGGGAGGCACCTTCACCATCAGCAATGGCGGCGTCTACGGTTCCTTGCTTTCCACCCCCATCATCAATCCGCCCCAGAGCGGCATCCTCGGCCTGCATAGCATTCAGGAGCGCCCTGTCGCCCGGGATGGCCAGGTCGTCATCCGCCCCATGATGTATGTGGCGCTCAGCTACGATCACCGCATCGTCGATGGCCGCGAAGCCGTCCAATTCCTCGTCCGCGTAAAGGACATCATCGAAGACCCGACGCGTCTGCTCTTGGAAATCTGACGGTTTCACGTCGATTTCGGCTGATTTTTGCGGCTTGGCGCCAACCTTCCACTAGCCAATCCCCCATAATTGGCCTATACACTAGTTAATGCAGCCGTTGCTCCGTCCGCCTGGCGGTGAGAAAACTTGGTCTGCCGTGGCCTTGCTCCTCGGCGGCTTGGTTTCCATTGTCATGGTCGCGGTTGGTGACGTCCGCTCCCCCATCGCCTCCTTCATCTTTGGCCTGTGGCTGCTGCTGTCCGGTGTCGGGGTGTGGCGGAACCGTTCCTGGGGTTACTGGTTCGGTCTGTTGGCCACGGCCTTTGTCTCCATCTTTTTGATCGTACTGCTTGTCCGCGAACCCTTCGACTGGTCGCGCCTCATCTTCTGCCTCTGCTTTGCCTGGTTTACCGTGGCTCTCTTCATGGAGCGCCCCCGCCGCGCGAAAGACGACCGCCCCCTCATCTCTTTGGTCCTGCTGCTCAGCGAGAGCCGTAACATGGACGCTCATTCACTGGCTCAACGTCTCGGCATCGCCTGGGGTGTCCCCGTGGAAACCGCGAAGGAAAAAGAAGTCTCCAAAGATGAGAACGTGGCTAACAAGACCTATGTCGTCGGCGAAAGCCCCGTCTTCATGATCGGCCACGCGGGTGGCTTCTATCTCGTCAATAATTTCGACCGTCCGTACTTCGAGGAACCCGACAAGGCCGCCGAGGATTGCCCTGACCTCCGCCTGAAGAAAGTCATCCGCGAACATCGCGCGTGGCTTTCCGTGGACCTCCTTCGCGTCGGCAAACTTCCAGACCGCACTACCGCTTACCGCCAGATCTCTCACCTCGTGGCCGAACTGGCCGGTGATGATTGCCTCGCCGTCTTCTGCCCTGAGAGCGGTCATTTGAACATCTTCGATCTCAGCCTCGTGGACGAACTTCGCAGTGAGAACCCGCTTGAGGTCTTTCAAAAGATCACCCAGCTCCCCGTCATCGAAGTGGCTGATGAAGACCCCGAGATGATCGCCGCCGTGGCGGAAGCCCGCCGCCGCTGGCCGGAATTCGTCACCGCCTTTGCCGCACGCCAGCCCGAACAAAACTTCGCCATCAAGGCCCCCATCACGCGCCGAGGAAACACCGAGTTCATCTGGATCAGCGTCGATCGCCTGGAGAAAGATCAGATCCACGGCCGCCTCGACAACGACCCCGTCAACCTCGGCACCCTCAAGTCCGGAGACAAAGTCACCGTCCCCTTGCAAGACCTGAACGACTGGGTCTTCAACCAAGGCGAAGCAGTCACCGGCCTCTTCACCACCAAGATCCTCCTGAAAAAGCAGGGCAAGCAGTAATCAGGGTTCGCAGTTCAAGCCCGAAAATTTGCACTTTGAACTTTTCCCGCCTTCCGTAACCTCCCGGCACTGAAATGGCCGTGAAGTTCTACAACACCTTGTCGCGCTCCCTCGAGGAGTTCGTGCCGCTTGATCCAGCCGGTAAGTCTGTGGGCATGTATTGCTGCGGGCCCACCATCCACGACTTCGCCCACATCGGCAATTTCCGCACCTTCGTCTTCACCGATCTGCTGCGCCGCTATCTGGAGTTCCGCGGCTACGGCGTGAAGCACGTGATGAACATCACGGACGTGGAGGACAAGATCATCAAGCGCGTCCGCGAGGCCAAGACCACCCTGCGCGACTACACGAGCAAGTATGAGACCGCCTTCCTCGAAGACCTGAAGACGCTCGGCTGCAAGTCCCCCTCCGTCATGCCGCGCGCCACGGAATACATCCCCCAGATCGTCGCGCTCATCGAGAAGCTCATCGCGCGCGGCATCGCCTATCAGGCCGCCGACGGCTCCGTCTATTTCAGCATTGATAAGTATCGTGGTTGCGGCTGCAAATACGGCCAACTCGTGAACCTGAATTTCGATGGCATGCGCGTCGGCGAACGCGTGGCCAGTGACGAATACGAGAAGGAATCGCTCGCCGATTTTGCCCTCTGGAAATCCCGTGTGCCCGATGACGGCGAAGTGTTCTGGGACAGCCCTTGGGGCCAGGGCCGCCCCGGCTGGCACATCGAGTGCAGCGCCATGAGCATGGACGTCCTCGGCACCAGCTTTGACATCCACGCGGGCGGCGAAGACCTCATGTTCCCGCATCACGAGGACGAGATCGCCCAGAGCGAGGGCGCGGGCGTGCAAGCCCCCGGCCAGAAGTTCGTGAAGTATTGGCTGCACGGCTCCCACCTGCTCGTCGAGGGCAAGAAGATGAGCAAATCGCTCGGCAACTTCTTCACCCTGCGCGATCTGCTGGGCAAAGGTTTCAACGGCCGCGAGATCCGCTACCTGATGATCAGCGCGCATTACCGCGCGCAGTTTAATTTCACGCTCGGAGGTTTGGATGGTGCCCGCACTGCCCTCGCCCGCATTGATGAGTGCTTGTTGAAGTTGCGTGAGATTGCCGGCCAGCCCCCTGCCGCTGGTAACTCCGAACTCATCAAACGTTTCACTGAAGCGCTCGATGAAGATCTAAATATCGCCGCCGGATGGGGTGCGGTGTTTGAGTGGGTGCACGAAACCAATCGCAAACTCGCCGCAAACGAACTCACCGCCGCGCAAGCCGCGACCGAACTGAAAGCGTGGGATACCATCGATCAAGTCCTCGGCATCGGTGCCAAAGCCACGGATGAAGTCCCCGCCGAACTGCTCGCGCTCTTGGAAGAACGCCAGGCCGCCCGCAAAGCCAAAGACTTCAAGCGTTCCGACGCCATCCGCGACGAACTCAAAGCCAAAGGCTGGGTGATCGAAGACACCCCCA
>JAJNBN010000029.1:0-12961 GCA_021156225.1 Verrucomicrobiota bacterium
TTATCGCGATCTCTTACGGCGGCGGCTTGAAGCTGGCGGAAGAATCCATTCTTTCCGCCGAGGGCCGCCTCGAAGCCAGTTTCATCGGAGGGCGACAGATCAAATGAGCGAAACGACTTCGGCAAATCTACCGCGAGTCGCCCTAATTACCGGTGCGGCTGGTGGGCTGGGCATGGCGATGACGCAAGAGCTTGCGCAGCGCGGATGGCAGGTTGCTGCCGGTTGGCATCGGCAAGCTTTGTCAGATGCAGAAGGGATTCAACCAGTAGTTCTGGATGTGACTTCCGCTGAGAGCGTGACGAAAGCGGTGGAAGAAGTGCTGAAGCAGTGGGGGCGAATCGATTTGCTGGTGAATAATGCAGGGCTGACGGTCAATCAAACCCTACCGCAGACTTCGGAGGAAGATTGGGACCGTGTGCTGGACGTCAATCTGCGCGGGGCGTTTCTGTGTTCCAAGGCAGTCGTCCGTGGCATGCTCAAGCAACGTTCGGGACATATCATCAACATTTCCAGCTTTGCAGCACGGTCGGGACCGCGTGGACAGGTGGCTTATGCAGCGGCCAAGGCAGCTTTGATCGGCTTTACGCAATCATTGGCCAAGGAAAGCGGAGGCCGTAATGTGCAGGCGAATGTGATCTTGCCGGGAGTGTTACCCACACCGATGACGGCAGGCTTGCCGGAAGAGGTCATGAAGGCCTTTGCTGAAGCCAATGCGCTGGGGCGCATCAATGAAGTGGCCGAGGTGGCACGGTTCATCGCCAATCTGGCCGAGATGAAGAATGTATCCGGGCAGGTGTTCCAGCTCGACAGCCGCATTGCACCTTGGACCTGAACCCGCATAATGACCGCACCGTGGCGTCGCGAAAACATAATCTGTCAGGGGCATTGGATGATCAGCTCGAGGAAATCGTCGAGCTGGGCTTGATGCGTCATCTGCGGGAGATCGATTCGCCGCAAGGAGTGAACGTCCAGGTGGAAGGGCATGAATGCCTGAATTATTCTTCCAACGATTACCTGGGGCTGGCGAATCATCCGGCACTTAAAGAGGCGGCCATCAAGGCGATTGAGAAGTATGGGGTGGGTTCGGGGGCTTCACGGCTGATCTGCGGCAATCTCCGGCCACATGTGGAACTGGAAGAAACCATCGCGGCGTTCAAAGGCACGGAAGCGGCACTGGCGTTTTCATCGGGTTACGCGGCGGCGGTGGGAACCGTGAGTGCCTTGCTGGGACGCGATGACATCGTGGTGGTGGACAAGCTGACGCATGCGAGCCTGATCGATGGGGCGAGATTGTCAGGGGCTAAACTGCGGGCGTTTGCGCACAATGACCTGCAAAAGCTGGAGACTATTCTCAAGTGGGCGACGCGTTTGCAGGGGGAGGCGGTGCATGCGCGAAGGATTTTGGTCATCACAGAGAGCGTATTCTCAATGGATGGGGATCTCGCTCCTTTAAAGAATATTGCTGAACTGACGCATCAATACGGCGGCTGGTTGTTGGTGGATGAAGCTCATTCAGTTGGGCTTTTTGGAGAACAGCGACGCGGGCTGGCGGAAGCCTTTGAGATGCACGATGACATCGACATCCACTTCGGGACGCTCGGTAAGGCCATCGGTTCAGCGGGTGGTTATGTGGCGGGCAATGCGACGCTGATCAATTTTCTTATCAACAAGGCGCGCAGTTTTATTTTCTCCACGGCGCCATTGCCCGCAGTGTCGGCTGCGGCCACGGCAGGTATCCGCTTGATCCAGAGTGAAGAAGGCGAAGTGCGGCGTCAGCGGGTGTGGTCATTGATCGATCATTTGAAATCGGAGCTGTTGGTGCAGGGAATTACCCCGCCGCCAACGCAGAGTTCGATCATTCCCATCGTGTTGGGACAGGAAACACGAGCGCGGAAGATTGCCGCAGAATTGCTCAAGAAGGGGATTTACGTTCCTGCCATCCGCTATCCCACCGTGGCAATGGGCAAGGCGCGGTTGCGGGTGTCCATGACGGCCAATCATGAGGTGGAGCAGATCAAGCTGCTCTGTCACATGCTGGGGGAGACGATGAATGAATTTCCGGAAGGATGGACCGATGAAGACGCCCGCCCGGCTTGATCAACAATACGTCTGGCATCCATTCACGCAAATGCGCGATTGGCTGCGTACGAAGCCGATCGTCATCGCATCGGGCAAGGGGGCGGTGCTGCGGGATACCAAGGGTAAGGAATACTTGGATGGCAACTCATCTATCTGGACAAACCTGCATGGGCATGCGCATCCGAAGATAAATGGAGCGATCAAGAAACAGCTAAAGAAGATCGCGCACAGTTCGGCTTTGGGATTGGCGAATGAGCCAGCGTCGTTCTTGGCGGAAAGATTGGTGAAGGCAGCGAATGGGGAGAAGAAAGCCGGGCATTTCGCGAAGGTGTTTTATTCGGATGACGGTTCTACGGCGCTCGAAGTGGCGTTGAAGCTGGCGTATGAGTTCACGCGGCGTTCGGGCAGGAGCAAGCAGCCGAAGTTCATCTCCCTCGAAGGCGCTTATCACGGAGACACGGTGGGTGCCGTAAGTCTTGGTCATATAGACCTTTTTCACAAAGCGTATAAGGGACTGCTCTTTTCGGCTGACAAGTTGCAGGCACCGTATTGCTATCGCTGTCCCTTCAATAAGGCCAAGCCGGAACGGGCGGATGCGCGAACGTATCGGAAGTGCAATTCGGAATGCACATCCCAAGCGGAGAAGGTTTTTTCAGTGCAGAAAAAGAAGGGCAATCCGTATGCGGGATTTGCTTTTGAGCCGCTGATGCAAGGAGCGGCGGGAATGATCGCGCAGCCATCGGGATGGTTGAAGCAGGTGACAGATATCGCGAAGGAGCATGGCGCGTTGCTGATTGCGGACGAAGTGATGACGGGTTTTGGGCGGACGGATCCTAGCAAGACGCATTTCGCCTGCCAACAAGCCAAGGTGCAACCGGACTTCCTGTGCCTGGCCAAAGGGCTGACCGGTGGTTACCTGCCGATGGCGGCAACGCTTACGACGCAGCGGGTATTTGATGCGTTTCTGGGCGAGTACCACGAGTTCAAGACCTTCTTCCACGGGCACAGCTATACGGGGAATCAACTGGGCGCGGTGGCAGGATTGGCGAGTCTGGATTTGTTGGAGACGGAGAAATCATTGCGCGAGCGGGCGGTGCTGCAACAGACGATGCGGGAGGCTTTGCTGATCCTATGGACTTCGCCGTATGTAGGAGATGTGCGACAGGTGGGGTTGGTGGCAGGGATTGAACTGGTGAAGGATTGGCGCACGCGGAAGCCGTTTGAATTGAAAGAGCAGGCGGGCATCCGGGTATGTCAGGCGATGGCGAAGCGTGGCGTGTTGACAAGACCGATCGGGAGTGTGATCGCGCTGATGCCGCCGTATTGCACAACGCCAAAGCAGATGAAACGGATGGTGGCGGTGTTGCTGGAAGCAATTGAAGAAACTTTTCCGCAGGCGAAATCATGAGCGAAGCAAAAAAAGCGGCAAAGAAGAAACCCGAGTGGAAGCCGGCCAAGTGGCGGAATCGCTGCGCCTGGTGCACGAAGATCATCAAACCAAACGATCCGGCGTTCGCCATCAGCATCAGTTTGCGGCCTGAAGCGTTCCAAGAGTTTGCGCCCGGCAGTGTGCAGCCGTTGCTGCTTTTCTCAGCCGGGAAAACGGTGGCGATGATGATCGTCACGGAGGATTCTCCGGCCAAGAAGGCGGGGAAGGATGCGATGTTCCAGCTTTGCTCGAAGGAGTGTGCGCAGAAATTGCAGGTGGCGTTGCAACAGGAGTTGGGCTGATTTCGCCGCTTGCAGTTCCCGATATGCGTGGCCAAAATCGCGCATCATGAAATCTCCAGTGCTCCTTTGCACCGTATTGCTGGTAGCGTCTTTTTTGCACGCGGCCGAGGCACCCAAGGCTCCTTCGCCGGATGACCAATACAAGAAACTCACTCCTGACTCGATGGAGCAACCGGGCGTGCCGAAGGGCAAGGTCACGGAATACGAGTGGAATGACAGCAAGATTTATCCCAATACGGTGCGCAAGTATTCGGTCTATGTACCAGCGCAGTATGATGCGAGCAAGCCGGCGTGCGTTTTCGTCTGCCAGGATGGTGTGATGTACAAGGCCCCGACGGTGTTTGATAACTTGATTCACAAGAAGGAGATGCCGGTGACCATCGGCATCTTCATACGTCCGGGCAACAGGGCGTTGAAACCTGGTGAAGAGCCGCGCAAGGGCAAGGATGGCAAAGCGGCGCCGGCATCCAATCGCAGTGTGGAGTATGATTCGCTGGGGGATACTTACTCGAAGTTTTTGCTGGAGGAGATTCTGCCAGAGGTGGGCAAAAAGTACAATCTGACCAAGGACCCGGAAGGCCGGTGTATCGCGGGCAGCAGCTCCGGCGGCATCTGTGCGTGGACGGTTTGCTGGGAGCGTCCTGACCAGTTCCGCAAATGCTTCACTACGGTGGGCAGCTTCACGAACATCCGGGGCGGAAACAAGTATCCCGAACTGGTGAAGACCACGGAGAAGAAACCGATCCGCATCTTCCAACAGGATGGTTCCAACGACATCGTGAACCAGTTCGGTTCCTGGCCGGAGGCGAACAAGGCGATGGCGGCCGCTTTGAAAGAGAAGGGGTATGATCACAAGTTCGTTTTCGGCGAAGGTGTGCATAGCGGCAATCACGGAACACAATTGTTTCCCGAGGCGATGCGGTGGATCTGGCGAGATTATAAGAAGTAGTTCGCGATTTTGCTGAATGGATTGATTTGAATCGCGTCGAATTGAGAAATTCGGCGCGATTCTATTTAGAATCTATGCGACATATGCAATTTATCTGGAGAGCGGCCATCTGCCTGATGGTTTTCACGGTCTGCGTGCAAGCGGCGGAACTGAAAACCAAGAATGTCATCCTCATCACGCTGGATGGCCTGCGGTGGCAGGAGGTGTTCACGGGGGCGGAAGAGCAGTTATTGAACAAGGCGAATGGTGGCGTGCGGGATACCAATGGGGTGAGGGCAACCTATTGGCGTGATACGCCGGAAGCACGACGGGAAGCACTGATGCCGTTCCTCTGGAGCGTGGTGGCGAAGCAGGGGCAGTTGCTGGGCAATACGAACAAGGGCAGTGCTGTAAGGGTGACGAACGGGATGAATTTTTCCTATCCGGGTTACAACGAACTCCTCTGCGGCTTTCCCGACCGGCGGATCAACAGCAATGCGAAACGGCCGAATCCTAACGTGACGATGCTGGAATGGTTTAACGGGAAACCGGATTTCAAAGGCAAGGTGGTGATGTTCGGCTGCTGGGATGTTTTTCCTTATATCATCAATGTGGAACGGAGCGGACTACCGGTGTACGCGGACCAGGAATCGTTCCGAAAGTTGCCGCCCAGCAGCCATAATCAATTGTTAGGCGACCTGGCGAATGACTCGGTGGCTGTGTTCAAGGGCGTGCTGCCGGATTCATTCGTTTATCATGCAGCGGTGGAGCATTTGCGCACGCAGAAGCCGCGCCTGATGTACGTGTCTTTTGGCGATACGGATGACTGGGCGCATGAAGGGCGATATGATTCGGTCCTGGAATCTGCACGACTGGCGGATGGAATGATCCGGCGTCTGTGGGAGACGGTACAGTCGCTTCCGGAGTATAAAGACCAGACGACTTTTATCATCACCGCCGATCATGGGCGTGGCGCCGGACCGAGCGACTGGAAAAACCATGGTGCTGCAACCATCGGTGCGGATCACATCTGGATCGGCGCACTCGGGCCGGATACGGCAGCGTTGGGCGAGCGCACCAATTTGAGCAACTTCGGGCAGAACCAGATCGCGGCGACAGTCGCGGCGTTATTGGGGCTGGATTATTGCGCAGAGGTGCCACAGGCGGGCAAGCCGCTGCAGGAATTGATCAAGCTCAGTGGCAAATGATTTTGGTTCAGCCTTTGCTGATTTTTCGGAGGCCCAGTGCCGAGAGAACCGTGGCCAGCAATGAGGTGATTAGCAGACTCACGGAGAGGCCATCGGTGCCGGTTTCCAGAACGCTGACTTTGGGACTCTTGGGGTGAATGTAAACCGTGATTTTGCTGCCTTCGGCAAGAATGGCGTTAGATTGGCCGCTTAGCTTGAAGGCACGGCGGCTGCCTTGGAGTATGGATCCAGAGGCAATGTATTCATAACGAATCCCGACGGAAGTGGTGCTTTTGGCATCAGGGTTGGCATTGACAGTTATCCCCGTGGTTTTCGTCCATTTCAGGGAAGAAACTCCTCGATAGACGTATTCTCCGGCCAGCAGCGAGCAGGTAAGCCACATGAACAGCATCAGCCACAACAGGACGCGTGCTTGCTTGTGCTCATTCATCATCAACACACCTTACGCCCATTTACACAAACTCTCCACATAAGCTGCGGAACCATCTCGGAGCCAACCATCGAGTTGCGCCGGGTCTTTCAGTTGCTGGCCTCGCGAACGAGGGACGACAACGAAACGGCTGTCGATTTCCGGCAAGGCAGTGAGGTCGCCCCAAAGCTTCTCGAATTGGGCGACAGGGAAGACGTCTTCCTGCCCATGTCCCCAACGTTTTTTCACATCTTTCAAGGTGATGTAAGTGGGGAGTTTGGCGGCCAAAGTGCGGATGGCGGCGGTGATCTTTTGGTCATCCGCTGAAAGGATGTCTTCGCGAGTGAGTCCGAGCACCGCGAGGAACTTGTCGATATCGATCCATGCGGTGTTGGAGTTGTAGTAGCTGAGACGGAACTCGGCTTCTTCGCGCGGCATGGCGAGGCCTTCGACGAAACGGACGCGGCCGTTCACTTTGGCCAAGCCACCGCCACGATCTTCGAGACGGCGGGTGATGACTTCAAAGGTGAGGCAGGCACCGCTCTGGATGTGCTGGCCGAGCAGGGCGGGGTCGGGATTGGCGCCGAGCGTATCGATATTATGCAGCATCAGGTACTTGAGCTGCGGACGTTCTTTCAATAATGCGGCCATCACGCCATTACGCAGGAGATTCGGTACTTCGTAGAAATGGCCGACGGGGTGCAGGCACTGGAGCGGAAGATTGTCGGTGTAATCACTCGCTTCACCAGCGCTGCGAGCCCAATTCATAAGGGCATGGCGCAAGCTCTCGCGAACCTTCTGCTGCTGTTCGTCCAAGCGTTGCTGCGGCATTTCTTCCCATTGAAAGCGGAGGTCGCGCACGGTGGGAATGAGGCGCTGGCCAACGCTCTTGCCGGGAGAGAGGTGGAGCGGGCCTGTGTAGCGGTAGTTCTTAACGCGATCGAGGAAATCGACAGTGGGTTGATGCGTGAGATAACCCGTGGTGAAAACGTGTGGGATGCTGATGCCGTATTTCTGCGAAGCCTGGCGTGATTTGGCCAAGTGCGTTTCGATAAAGGTGCGATGTTTGCCACCTAATTTGGCAAACGGATGCAGGGCTTTGCATGTGCCAGCACCACCGGTCCAGCGGGAGCCAGCTCCGGCGGCGAGGCTGATGATGGCGAGTTCACTGTTGCGAAGAGCCTGTTCTCCCAGATTTACGATTTGGGATTTACGATTTACGAGGTCTTCTGAAAGTTCGGTTACATCGCCCGATGTCACGTCTTCGATCTGGGTGTCGGCGCGGAGGCGGTTTTGGGCCAGGCCGATGCGGCCTTCTTTGAGATCGGTGCGGATCTGTTCGTGCTGGTTGCGGTCGAAGCCGTTTTGTTCGAGCAGTTCGTCCAGCGAGGCGCCTTGAGTTTTTTCTGATTTGCCTTTGGGCAGGAGGACGTCGAAGAGGTTTTGCACCATGCCGCGCAATTCGGGTTTGTTGCGGGCGGCGGCACCGAATTTATCGAGTTCCGCGCGGCGGGCCACAGGCAAGGATTGCAGATCCTGACGGAGCATGCCGGGAACGGTGAGCGCGTAATAATTTGCCGGCATGATGGCGTGATCGCCATGCAGAAGATCGGCGACAGTGCCGTGCTCGTTGATGCTGTAATCGAACACAACTGGGTCCATGGCGAAGGGCAGGGCGTGTTGCAGCTCGCGTTTGGTCTCCAGCATTATCTGGAGCATCCGTTGTTGCGCTTCGCGTTTGCGCTCGGGTGCGAAGATGAAGCCCATGCCACCGCCGCTCATGCCGCCAAGCATCCAGAAGCCCCAGAAATCCTGACCGAAGGCGGCTTCAGCTTTCGCAATCAATTGCTCGGTGAAATAGGTGGAAGCCCAAGGGATGATGGTCTGGATGGGCTTGCGGAAATTGCGCGTAGTGGCGGCACCGACGGCTTTGATGTCACCGCGTTTCAGCGCGTTGATGACTTCATCCAGCACGCCGAGCGCTTCCTGGCGACCGTGCCATTCGGCTTCGGAACGGAGGAGGTATTTCTCCGTTACCATCTCCAGGATAGGACCGACATTCTGGGCCATGCCGCCGTGGACGACGACGAGGGAATCTTGTAGCGCCTGACGCGCGGAATCGGGGATTTCGTCGCGACTGAAGACGTGGTGTGTGGGCATCAGGCGGCCGCGTGAGATGCTGAATTCAGGGTCTTCCTCATGAGCAGCCACGCCGGTGATGAGTTTGATGCCAGGCCAGACACCGCCGGAATCCTGCCAGCCACCACCGGAGCCGCCGAGCCATTCGCCGAGGAGAGCGCGGGCAAGGACGAGGCGGCGTTCGGATTCTTCGAGAGGACCGGTGAGCGAAGCCGCTTGGCCGGTGGCGCGCATGCAGACACTGATAAGCGAGCCGAGGAGATTCGTGCTGACGGCGAGGCGTGACCCTTTGGGGATGTCGTTCACGCAGGAGACGATCTCCAGGCCTTTGCCGGGACCGACGATGCGGGAGAGGAGTTCGCCGAGGGACTGGCCGGAGCCTTCAATACCGGGAGGCACAATGCCAGCGGCAATGACGGCGGCTTTCAGGAGACCGAGGTAATCTTTGGCGAAATCGAAAATGTCGCTGAGGGAATTGATGTCCGCGGTGGCACCGAGATCGACGGAGGTGAGGCGCAGGACGGGTTCATCGATGACGCGCAACCAGGCGCTGACGGGCGGGCGGGTGGTGGTATCGCGGCCATGCACGCCGAGATCCACGGAGATGTTCAGGACTTTCGCGCCTTCGGGATAATCCATCCCGAGGAAGAAGATATCCGACCACGCGGAGTGCGTGAGGTCCATGCGCACGGGGGTTTGCTCGCGCAGGATGGGATAGGTGCCGTCGCTGGCGCGTTGCAGGAGTTCTGGGCGCAGGCGCAAGGGTTGATCGGCGGGATGGCCCATGCGGAACATCCACTGATTCCCACGGACGGAGCGGACACTGCGACGGACTTGATCGGCCAAGGTCTGGAAAGCGATGCGATGATATCCGGCGGCGAGGGCGGAGCTGATGCCGTCGCTGGGGCCATCGGTGGCTTGGGACTTCAGGAAGATGTCGATGGCTTCTTCGAAGCGGCGGTTGAGAAGTTGTTCGTAGCCGGGGAAGGGGATGAGGGGACAGGCGGGGGCGCCTGTCCGACTAATCGCAGGCGAGGGCGCCTGCGCCACTGAGACTAGTTTTCGTGGGATGTGAAAGCGGTGCAGGGCGTAGAGGAAGAACAGGGCGCGGACGCGTTCGTAGAGGTTGTCGGCCTGGCGGCGGAAGGTGTCGAGTTCGGCACATGCGGCGAGCAATTCATCCAGTGACGCGGCGCGGGCGAAGGCGTCGAGGGATTGGTTGCGCGTGGCTGCGTCTTGCGAAGTGATGAGATTGAGCAAAGAACTCATGGGGCGTGCGGGTTCTTTACTTGGCGCGTTGGGCGAGGAGTTCGAGCAATTGCGCGAGGACTTCGCTGCGGTCCTTGCCTTCGAGAGCGAGGGCGAGCTGGGCGGTCAGGACACCATAGCGGGCGCCCAGATCGTAGCGGGCACCTGCGACTTCATAGGCGAGGTAATGCTCCTGCCGGGCAAGTTGGGCGAGGGCGGAAGAGAGCGGGAGTTTCTCGCCAGATTTCAAGCTGCTGAGCTGCTTTTCCAGAATACTGAAAATCGTGGGCGTGATGACGTGCAGGCCGAAAAGGCAGAGGTAATGGCCCGCACGCAGGCCGGGGACGACGAGTTGTTGCTCGGCGAGGGTGGGCGTGGGTTTTTCCAAGACGTTCTGCACTTCGTAGAGACCGGTGCCGCCGGAAACGAGTTTGCCGCCGATGGCACCGTAATTAGGCAGTTCGCGTTCCTTGGTCGGTTGCACGCCGGAGACGGCGCATTCCTGCTGGGCGGCGATGGTGACGAGTTGCTTGGCGCAGCTTACCTCAGAGCGGCTGACCCAGAGATGGTCGCCGACGAGGTGGAGAAAGGACTGATCGCCGACGAATTCGCGGGTGCAGAAGATCGCGTGGCCGTAGCCGCGAGGCTCGTGTTGTTCCACGAAACGGACCTTCCGGGCATGTTCGCCAGCGGCGGTGGCGTAGGCGGAGGCATCGCCGGGGGCGATGACGACGGCGATCTCTTCGCAACCGGCGCTGACGGCCTCGTTCAAGAGGATGTGCAGGGCGGTGCGGGATTCGCCATCGCGGTCCACAAGGGTTTGGAGGGCGAGAGCGCGTTGGTTGCGACCAGCGGCGGTGATGACTGCTTTCCTGACGTCACGCATAAGTGATTCGGGGAGATGATGCTAGAGAAAGGGAACCGACGCGAGGGGAAATGCCGATGCTGGACAATATGGTAAGGGCTTGCAAGGGAATGGAATAAATAAGACGCGGAGCTTGAATAAAACTGAACAACCGGCAGGATTGTAGCGTCTCCTTAATGTCGTTTTATGAGTTTGCCGAAAGTGCATAGTGTAGTCGCTGCCAATGGGTATGGGAAATGCCTTAGAAAAGGCGTGTTTTCAGGTGTTTCGCGCGGTTGTGCCGTTGCTTTTCAAGGGATGATATCAATGTCATATTTGCGAGGGATGGTGTGGGCAATGGTGGTGGGTGTTTTCCTGAGCGGATCGAGCGGGTTCGCGGCTTCGATATTTAGCAAGAAGACGTCTTCGGGGGCGGAGATTTTCAAGAAACAGTGTGCGAGCTGCCATGGCAAGGCGGGCGAAGGGGTAGATGGCAAATATGACGAGGCGCTTTCGGGGGACTGGTCGGTGGAAAAACTGGCACGGGTGATTGACCGAACGATGCCGGAGGACAAGCCGGATTCCTTGAACGCGGAGGGAGCCATGGCGGTGGCGAAGTATATCCACGATGCTTTTTACTCGCGGGAAGCCCGGGCGCGGAATAATCCGGCACGGGTGGAATTGGTGCGGCTGACGAACCAGCAGTACGTGAACACGGTGGCGGATCTGCTGAAGAGCTTTTCAACGGACGAGACGAAGATCGGGACGGAGCGGGGCTGGCGCGCGACGTATTTCAATAACCGGGGGTTCGGGCGCAAGATGTTTGACCGGACGGATGCGCAGGTGAACTTCGATTTCGGCACGGAAAATCCGGACCCACGAGTCACGGGCACGAACGAATTCTCCATCCGCTGGCAGGGGACCCTGATCGCTGAGGAGTCGGGCACGTATGAGTTCATCGTGAAGACGCCCAACGGCACGCGGCTTTGGGTGAACAATGTCAATGAGAGCGAACCGTTGATTGATGCGTGGGTGACCTCCGGCCAGACGGAATACAAGGCGACAATCAAGCTGATCGGTGGGCGGGTGTATCCGCTGATGCTGGACATGTTCAAGTTCAAGGACAAGACGGCGTCCATCGCGCTCGAGTGGGTGCCGCCGCATGGGGCGCAGCAATTGCTGCCCGCGCGTAATGTCTCGCCGGCGCAAACGAGATCCACGTTTGTGCTGAACACGCCGTTTCCGCCGGATGACAGCAGTGTGGGCTATGAACGCGGGGTGAGCATCTCGAAGGCATGGGATGAGGCGACGACGCAGGCGGGCATCGAGGTGGCGAATCATGTGATCGCGCGGATGGACCGTTTCACGCGCAGCAAGCCCAGTGACGCCGACCGGGCGGCGAAGGTGGAGGCGTTCTGCAAAGATTTCGTGCAGGCGGCGTTCCGCATGCCGTTGACGGAGGAGCAGAAGCAGATCTATGTCAAAGCGCATTTCGCGGATGGAAAAGATTTGGACACGGCGGTGAAGCGGGTGGTGTTACTGGCGTTGAAATCGCCGCAGTTCCTTTACCTTGGATTGGAAGAGGACAAGGCGAATCCGTATGCGGTGGCCACGCGGCTGGCGTATGGCCTGTGGGATTCGTTGCCGGACAAGGAACTGCTCAAGCAGGCGGCAGAAGGCAAACTCAGCACGCCGGAACAGGTGACCCAACAGGCGCAACGGATGCTGACGGACGCGCGGGCGAAGGCGAAGATGCAATACTTCCTGCATCACTGGCTGCAGATGGACCAGGTGGAGGATATCGCGAAGGATGGGAAGCTATTTCCAGGATTCACGCCGGAGATCATCGCGGATCTGCGGACGTCGTTGAATCTTTTCCTGGAAGATGCGGTGTGGAGCAGCGGCAGCGATTACCGGCAGCTCTTGCTCTCGGACAGTCTTTACGTGAATGAACGGCTGGCCAAGTTCTATGGAATTACGGCAGAGACGAAGGATAATTTCGTGAAAGTGAAGCTGGACCCGGCGCAACGTTCCGGGGTGGTGACGCATCCGTATCTGCTGGCGGCGTTTTCTTATCAGAAGTCCACGTCGCCCATTCATCGGGGGGTGTTCCTGACACGCAAGATCGTGGGGCGGTCGCTGAAATCGCCGCCGGTGGCCGTGGCGTTTGAGGAAGCGAAGTTTTCGCCGCATCTCTCGATGCGGGAGAAGGTGGTGCAGCTCACGAAATCGGACAACTGCCAGACCTGCCATGCGGTGATCAATCCGTTGGGTTTCAGTTTGGAATTGTATGATGCAGTGGGACGTTTTCGCACGACCGAGAATGGGAAACCGGTGAATGCGGCGAGCGATTATATGACAGACGATGGCAAGAT
>JAJNBN010000029.1:12982-16377 GCA_021156225.1 Verrucomicrobiota bacterium
ATAGTGAGGCTCTCGGGGGCGCGGGATGTGGCGGAGTTCGCGATCAAGAGCGACCTGGCCTTGAACGGATTCATCGAGCAATTGTTCCATCAGATCGTCAAACAGCAGATCATGGCGTATGGCCCGGAAGTGATGGATGGATTGCGCCATTCGTTTGTGGAATCGGGCTATAATATCCAGAAGCTGGTGGTGCAGATCGCCACGCTGGCGGCCGTGCAGGACAGCGAGAAAAACGTTATTGCGAGGAAAAAGACATGAACCAGATACATCGCCGGGAATTCATCAAGCGCACCGGGCTTTCAGCCGCCGCACTGCCGTTTCTCATGGGCCTGCCGAGCTTGGGGCTGGCGGCTCCGACACGTCCGCGCCAACGGCTGGTGATCATGTTCAGCCCAAACGGCACCATTCCGCCCGCGTACTGGCCGGATGAGGTGGGCAGTGACTTCAAGCTGAAGGAGATCATGTCGCCCTTGGAAGCGTTCAAGGACAAGATGCTGATCTTGAACGGCGTGGCCAATCGTGTCCGCGGTGATGGTGACAGCCATATGCGCGGCATGAGCTGCCTGTTGACGGGCATTGAGCTGTTCCCGGGGAACGTGATGGGTGGTGGTGGTGCGCCGGCTGGTTGGGCGAAGGGCATTTCCATCGACCAGGAGATCAAGAATTACTTCCAGAGCAAGGAAGAGACGAAGACGCGGTTTGGTTCGCTGGAGTTTGGTGTGGGCGTGACGGATCGGGCCGATCCGTGGACGCGCATGTCTTATGCCGGGCCGAACCAGCCGGTGGCGCCGCTCTCCGACCCGTATCAGATGTACCACAAGCTCTACGGGCAGTTGAAAGACAAGGAGAGCTTGCAGAGCATTCTGGATGACGTGCAGACGGATCTGAAGAAGGTCCGCAAGATGATCAGCGCGGAGGACCGGCGCATGCTGGAGCAGCACGAGACACTGGTGCGCCAGATGGAGAAGGATTTGAAGGAAGGCGAGAAGCAGAAGCTGCAGGCGCCCGCGCCGACGTTGCTAGGCGGAGTCTCAGCCGGGCAGAATGATGATGTGCCGAAGCTGAGCCGGATGCAGGTGGACCTTTTGATCAACAGTTTCGTGAACGACATGGCGCGGGTGGCGACGTTGCAGTACACGAAGTCAGTCGGGCAGGCGCGCATGAACTGGCTGGACATCAAGGACGGGCATCATGGCCTGTCCCATGAGCAGGACAGCAACACGGATGCGCAGCAGAAACTGATCAAGATCAACAAGTGGTTCGCCGGTGAACTGAACTATCTGCTCACGCGTTTGGCGGAGACGCCGGAGCCGGGCAGCACCGATTCCATGCTGGATAATACGCTGGTCGTCTGGACGAATGAGCTGGGCAAGGGCAACAGCCATACGCTGGATAACATCCCGTTTGTGCTGGCCGGCGGCGGGTTCGGCTTCCAGATGGGACGGTCACTCAAATTGCAGAAGGTGCCGCATAACCGGTTGCACCTGGCGCTGGCGCATGCGGTGGGGCATCGCCTCGAGACGTTCGGCAATCCAGAGTTGAGCCAGGGCGGGCCGTTGGATTTGGCTTAAGAGGAACAGACATTTCCAGGAAAGGCTGACAGCGAAAGTTGTCAGCTTTTTTTATTTGATAGGACACCGTCTTTGCTAAGGGATGTTGCTGCGGGTTGGGACAACCCGCGCTCCAAGGGAAGTCAGGCGAGGGCGCCTGCGCCACTACGGTTAGGTGGTCGGGCCGGCTTCGTCCATCCTCAGGGCGGCGTTCATGACGAGGTCGTTCCAGTTGCTCTGAATGGTGCGGGGCAGCGCGGTAGGCAGGGGGATTTCGCTGATTTTGCCGCTCTTCCAAGTCATGATGCGGCAGAAGGCGTCTTCGCCGGTCTGGTTGCCGGTCGCGGCGTGCACTACCTGGCCTTCACGGAAATAGACGACACCACGCACCCCTTCCTTGGTGAAGAATTCCAGACCCATCTTGGCGTGGGACAGGCACTTCAACTGCACGAGATCGATGGGGGTCAGGCAGCTCAGGAGGCCTTCAAAGGCGTTGGCCTGTTTTTCCGGAATGGGCTGCTGCGCAAGGATATCGCGGACGACGACGGCGAATTCCTTCGATTTGACCGGCTTTTCAAAGAAGCGGACGGCTCCGGCGTTTTGCGCGCGCTGACGGAACTCCGGCACCTTGCTGGCGGTCATGAAAATGGCGCGCGGGATGGAGACGTGCTCTTTTTGCAAGGCGTCCAGAAAGTCGATGCTGTTGCCATCGGGCAACTGGATGTCGAGGATGAACAGGTCGAAGGGTTGTTCGGCGACCTTTTGGCTGGCCTCTTTGATGGTAATGGCGGGAACAAACTTCACATCGGGCAGCTCGCGCGACAGGGTCGTGATCAGGAAATTTAAGGCGACCAGATTGTCTTCGAGGAACAGGATGTTGAATTTATGGTCGGGCATAACCTTTAGTTGACCGGAACGCAGCAATATTGACGGGTGAAGGGATGGGTGTCGAGCCCTGAAGGAAGAAGGAGATTATGACGGGACATTTAACGCTCAACTCTGAACATCGAAAGGGACGGTTTAGTTAGTCTTCGGAGATCAACTGCCATTGCGAGTCCAGGCTGGTCATGGACCAGAGGTTGAAGGGGACATGGTCTGGCGGGGTCTGGACGAAGCCGGTGTTGCCACTGGGACGAGGACAGGTCCAGAGACAGACGATGCCGTGATGGGAGAGTTCGGCTTTGGCGATGCGGAAAGTGCCGGCTTGAACGGGGGTGGCAATCTGTTCGCCAGCACGGACACGTTGAGAAAGGGCGTCCAAGGAACTGCGATTGAGAGCAAAAGCCGCCCGCGTGGGCCACTGGGTGAGGCTAGTGAGGAACAGAAGGGCGACCAAGATGAGAGGAGTCCGGGCGTAGAATTTCAGGTGGCGAACGTCAGACTGGGTAAATAGGGCGGTGCCGAAGCCCATGAGAACAAAGAACACGGATGGAAGGAGCAGGAGCACAGTGGTGCTCTTTCCGTCCAGCCAGCCAAACACGTAGCAACCGATCAGGGCAATCAAGGTCAAGGCCGGAAGGACAATGCAAACGTGTTCCCAGCGGGGTTTATAGCCAAACGGTTTCATGGGTAGCAGCTTGCGGTTCGTGGCTGAGGCTGATGACGATACTATGCGCTGGCGGGAAGGACTTGGCAAGCGGGCCAGAAACATGCTTTGAAGTGATTTTGTGTCCATATAGCGCACATAACGCATATAGACCTAACGGTGTGAGAACATTGATGGCAGGATGAGAGCCACGAAAACGAGATTTTCAGTAGTTGTAGTGAGTTATAGCGAGCGGAGTGTTAACGCAGGGCGGAAAAGTGTGGTTCGATAAAGACATGGTGAAACGGATATTTTGTGAC
>JAJNBN010000030.1 GCA_021156225.1 Verrucomicrobiota bacterium
ATAGGCGCGTAAATCAAAAATCGTAAATCCGTCGCCTTATGGCTTCGGATACACACCCAAGGTCACAGCGATAGCGACGAGCGCGTTCTCCTCGTCCTTGCTCATCTTGTTGCCGAAGCCGAAGATGCCGCCCGAGGACTCCGCGATCATCTTGCCGAGGCCGAGCAAGGACATCTTGAATGTCTGCGCCTCGGCGGGGTGATTCGCATCGACGTATTCGCCGATGCGTTTGAGTTCCGCAACGAAGTCGAATTTGCCAGAGGTCAGTTCCTGCAGGTAGCGCTCCAAATTGGGCAGCATGTCCGCGATGGCTTTTTGCAGCAGCGGGCTGGGCAGTTTGCCGGAGCCGAGGACGATTTTCTGAAAGTTCGCGAGTTCCTTCTTGTCCACTTTGCCGTCGGCCGCAGCGACGAGCAAAAAGATCAGGAGCGGTGAGCGGGGTAGCAAATCTATGTCATTAGTCACGGGGGCGGAGGGTAATGAAGCGTTATTGGCAGGCAAGCGGGAAGTGGAGCGGGATTTACGATTTTGGATTTACGAATTACGAGGGGGATGAGGTGGTGGTGATCGTGTGGAATTTTCAAGCTGACTGACGGATGGACGTTGCTGTGGCCGAGACGGCCACGCTCCAACGAAAAAGCCGGTCATCTGGCGATGACCGGCTTTTGAGATTGTTACCGTTCTGCTTACGCGGCTTCGGCGGTTTCGAGGAAGCCTTGCAGGTGGCGGATACGTGTCGGGTGACGGAGCTTGCGCAGCGCCTTCGCCTCGATCTGACGGATACGTTCGCGGGTCACCTTGTACTGTTTACCCACTTCTTCCAGCGTGCGGGCGTAGCCATCCACGAGGCCGAAACGGAGTTCGAGGATGCGGCGTTCGCGCTCGGTCAAGGTGTTGAGCACCTCGCCCAGCTTGTCCTTCAACATGCTGTAACCGGTCGAATCGATCGGGTTCTCGACGGATTGATCTTCGATGAAGTCACCGAAGCTGGAATCGCCGTCATCACCCACGGGGGCTTGCAGCGAGACCGGCTGGCGGGCCATGCGCAGGATGGAGTTCACGCGCTCCACCGGCATGTTCATCTCGTCCGCGATTTCTTCCGGATTCGCTTCACGGCCGAGTTCCTGCATCAACTGCTTCTGGACGCGCCAGACCTTGTTGATGATCTCGATCATGTGCACCGGGATACGGATCGTGCGGGCCTGATCGGCGATGGAGCGGGTGATCGCCTGGCGGATCCACCATGTCGCATACGTGGAGAACTTGTAACCACGGCGATATTCGAATTTCTCGACGCCCTTCATCAGACCCATGTTGCCTTCCTGGATCAGATCGAGGAAGGACTGGCCACGGTTCGTGTATTTCTTGGCGATGGAGATCACGAGGCGCAGGTTGGCCTCGGCCATTTCCATCTTGGCCTTCTGGGCGGCCTCGGCGAAGCGCTTCATTTCGGCGTGCGCGTTCAGGTAATCCTGCTCAGGCATGCGGACGAAATCTTCCAAGGAACGGATCTTGGACTGCTCGCCATCGATGATGTTATGCACCTGGGCGGACTTGCCCTTGTGCTCCATCTCTTTGATCAGGCGGCGGCTGGCGAGGATCTTGTCGTGAATGTTGTCCGAGACGACGGCCATTTCCTCGAGCACCTTTTGCTTGAAGAAGAACTGGCCGAAGGTGGTCTGGAGCTTCTTGTCCAGCTTCAGCATCTCCTGATGGAGTTTGTTCTTCTTGGTGCCTTCGGCGGCTTTGCGCCAGGCGGCATAGGCTTCATCGACGCCGTGATCCATCTCGCGGACTTTCTTCACCAGACGGCGCAGGGCCTTCAAGTGGTTCTCGCGACCTTCGATCTTGCTGTCCACGATCACGCGGTCGAAACGCTCTTTCGGCGGTTCGGAAATCAATTTCTCAGCGAGCGCGATGTGTTCCTTGGCCGTGAAGCCGAAGGAATAGATGATGCGTTTGACGTTGAGTTCGGCGTCCTCGATGCGTTTGCAGATCTCGACTTCCTGCTCGCGGGTGAGCAGGGGGGTCTTGCCCATCTGGCGCATATACATGCGGACGGGGTCATCCAGGCTGTCGAGGCGGGAACGCTCGTCTTCGTCTTCGGCCTCGGTGGTCTGCTTGGCGCGTTCCACTTCTTCCTGATCGACGATCTCGATGTCGAGATTGCTCAGGCGCTGGTGGATCTCGTCGAGGTCTTCGGCGGTATGCGGCGTCTCGGCCAGACCTTCCACGATGTCATCGTAGGTGAGGTAGCCTTGTTCGCGGGCGAGATCGGAAAGTTCTTTGACCTTTTCGAGCAGATCAACGGTGGTGAAACGCTGGGGGACCGTCGTTTCGAGAGCCGCGGCCTTGTCCTTGTCCACCTTGTCCAGGCGGAGCGCGGCGGGCACCTTGTCCCCGGCTTTGCCGTGGGCATGAGGCTGGGCGGAAGCTTCCGTGGCGGCGCCTTTTCCAAAGACCAGTTTGCGTCCACGAGCACGGGCTGGGACGGGTTCTGCTTTCGGGGTCGGTTTGCTGCGAGTCAATTTAGCCATATATCCGGTTCATCACTTGCGTCTCCCATTGGAGACAACAAGATTCCCAAGGTGTCAGAAAACCTGCCAGTAGTCAATACATGGACTTGATTCTTTGGTGAGGGCGGGTTAGGCCCATAGGACATTCAATGGCACATAAGGCTACAGGACACAAGGAGTTGCGTCAGGCGGTGGCCTTTTGCCGCAGAATGAGCGCGGAGCCGCCGCCCCTGGCGATCGTGCTGGGAAGCGGTTTTGGCGGGGTCATGGAAGCTTTTGAGGGGAAATGGGTGGAGACAGACCAAATTCCCGGCTGCCCGAGGCCAAAGGTGCCGGGGCATGCTGGACGTTGGGGATGGGGCCGGTTGGGAAAAGCGCCGGTATTGTTGCTTTCCGGACGGGTGCATTATTATGAGCAGGGGAGTATGGCGGAGGCAATCTTTGCCACCCGTGTTTTAGCCGAGTATGGGGTCCAGAACTTGCTCTTAACAAATGCGGCGGGTTGTATCAATGCCCGCTGGCGTTGTGGGGACCTGATGGTGGTCCGGGACCATATCAATTTCATGGGAGCAAATCCTTTGTGTGAAATGGGTTGGAAGAGCTTTGCGGATTTCGTAGATTTATCGGCAACCTACGACGCCGAGTTGCGAAAATGGCTGCACGCCTCCGCTTTGAAGGCGGGCCTTAAGCTACGCGAGGGAGTGTATCTGGCGGTGTCGGGTCCGAGTTACGAAACGCCGGCGGAAATCCGGGCGTTTGAACGGTTGGGAGCGCAGGCGGTCGGTATGAGTACGGTGCCGGAGGCGATCGTCGCCCGGCGTTATGGTTTGCGGGTGGCGGCGCTCTCCTGCCTGACCAATATGGCGGCCGGATTGGCAAAAACGGCCATTTCACACGAAGAAGTCATCACGACGGGCAAACGGAACAGCCAACAAAACAGCGAAGTAATACGGATTTTTGCACAGAAGTTTGCGCCTGCGCCAAAGGGTGGGTAAGGTTCAATCAAAGAATTTAAGCCGCCGATAGATGGAATCGGCGGCCCGAGTTGTGGAATGAGTGAAAACTGGACAAATGTGCTAGGGCAGGCCTCGTGGCCGGTTCTGTCAGTCGGTGCCGATGGTCGCATGGCGGACCTGAATGATGCCGCAGTCCAGTGTTTTGGCCAAAACGCCAAAGGCCGTCCTTTTGGCGAGATCTGGGATGCGTCCAATCAAAGTGAAGCGTCGGCCTATCTACGGCAGGCGGTCATCTCGGTGCAATCACCCACGGTTATCCTGTTCAAAGGCAGAGAGGGCGACAAAATCTCATTTTCCGCTTATTCGTGTCCGGTGAAGGCTGCCGGGGGAGCAGGTTGCCTGATACAGTTGTTCCAAGAAGTGGGAACGATAGCGACGGGCAATACCACGATGTTTTTCCGCCAGCCCGAGCGCCCTCCCAATGGTCCGCTGGACCCGGCCCAGATCCACAAGCAAAAGCTGGAGTGCGCGCTGCAACTGACGCGCACAGTGGCCTTGGATTTCAACAACGCGCTGACCAGCATTTTGGGTCACACGTCACTCATCCTGCGGAAACTTCAGCCGGACAGTCCGTGGCGGGGCTCTTTGCTGGAGGTGGAAAAATCCGCCGAGAAAGCGGCGGAAATCGCCCATGATCTGGCGGTGTTCAGCCGTCAGGAGAAAGACACCAAGGCGCAGGTGGCGGGGAACCTGAACGATCTCTTGCGGAACGGGGTGGAGTCTTTCCGCGGCTTGGCCGGCAATGGCGTGGAGTGGAAGCTGCATCTGGAGAGCAAGCTTTACACCGCTAATTTCGAAGAAGGCAAGATGCAGCAGGCGGTGATGAAGGTGCTGGAAAACTCCGTGCAGGCGGTATCCAAACAGGGGCGCATCACCGTGGTGACCCGCAATCGTGATGTGACGGAGCCCACACAGGACGGAGCTGTCATGCTGGCCCCGGGTTCTTACGTGTGCCTGGAAGTCTCGGATAGTGGACCGGGCATCGCCAAAGATATTTTACCGCGCATCTTCGAGCCGTTCTTCACCACGAAGTACGGGCATCGCGGCCTCGGTCTGGCGTGGGTTTATGGTATCGTATCCAATCATGGCGGGTTGATCGCCGTGTCCAGTGCGCCGGGGCAAGGGGCCGCCTTCCGGATCTATCTGCCCGCGCAAAAGCGAGTGGTGCAGGACCGGGTCTATAACGATGACGAGCTGCGCGGGAACCAGACCATTCTGATGGTGGATGATGAAGACCTGCTGCTCACCATGGGTGAAATGGTGCTATCTTCCTTTGGCTACCGGGTGATGACGGCGAACAGCGGTCAAAGGGCTCTTGAAATTTTGGAAGAGCAGGGACCGCGAATCGACCTGCTGATCACGGATCTGGTCATGCCCAAGATGAGCGGGCGGGAACTGATTGAGAAGGTGCGTCCCTTGTTCCCGTATCTGCCCATCATCTGCACATCCGGGTATGTGCGCTCCAAGAGTGCCGAGGATGCCAATGGAGAGGTTTACCTGCAGAAACCGTTCAGCAGCCAGGATTTATTGTTAAAAGTGAAGAAGGTGCTTAATCCGGAAGAGTATCACACCGCGTAACATTAGTTGACTTTATTTCTTTTTCCTAATAATAGACTGGCTCATGCAAATTGAGAGTCTTAAAGTTTTTACTGATCTAGCGGAGACGGAGAGTTTTACCAAGGCGGCCCAAATCAACAGCGTGACGCAGTCTGCTGTCAGCCAGCAGATTAGCTCGCTGGAGAGGCACTTCAAATCCATCCTGATCGAGCGCAGCAAGAAGAAGTTTCGCCTGACCCGGGAAGGACAGGTGCTTTACGAATACAGCAAACAGATTATCCAAACTTACGATGCGCTTCAAAACCGTATCCAGGAAATTAAGGATATCGTATCCGGCACCATTCGGGTTTCCACGATTTACAGCATCGGTCTGCATGATTTGCCGCCTTATCTGAAGCAATTCCTAAAGCAGTTCCCCACGGTGAACGTGCATGTGGAGTATCGCCGGGCGAACCAGGTGTATGACGATGTGTTGGGCAACGTGGTGGACATCGGCCTCGTGGCGTACCCGCAAAAGGAACTGCGGCTGGAAGTGATTCCTCTGCGCGAAGACCCGATGGTGCTTATCTGTCATCCGCAGCATCCCTTCGCGAAGGCCAAGCAGATCAAGCTCAAGCAGATCGCGGGGCAGAAATTCGTGGGCTTCGAGCCGGACATCCCGACGCGTCGGGCGATCGACAAGGTGTTCAAAGATCACGGCGTCTCGCTGATGCCAGTGATGGAGTTCGACAACATCGAGACCGTGAAGCGCGCGGTGGAGATCGACGCAGGCATCTCAATCGTGCCGCACAACACCATCACGCAAGAGGTCAGCAAACAGACGCTGGTGGAAGTGAAGATCGAAGACGCGGAATTCTACCGTCCGCTGGCGGTGATCTACAAGAAGAGCAAGGTGCTCTCCCCGGCGATGAAGCAGTTCATCGCTATACTGAAGACCTGAGTGTTTCAGATAGATTAAATTCAAAAGGCGGCCGATGTGAATCGGCCGCCTTTTCGTTTTTCGGGAAAGCCTTACTTCAAGTTCTGCGGATTCAATGGTTTCAGATCTTTCGGCAGGAAGATGCCGTCTTTGCGGATCAGTTCTCCATCGAACCACACTTCGCCGCCGCCCCATTCGGGACGCTGGATGAGCACCATGTCCCAATGCACGGCGGAACGGTTGCCGTTGTCGCATTCCTCGTAAGCCTGGCCGGGTGTGAAGTGCAGGGAGCCGGCGATCTTCTCATCGAACAGGATGTCGCACATGGGCGACATGATGTAGGGATTGAAGCCGAGGGAGAACTCGCCGATGTAACGCGCGCCGGCATCCGTATCGAGGATCTGGTTCAGACGTTTGGTGTTCGCGGCGGAGTTCGCGGTGGCTTCGACGACCTTGCCCGCGTTGAACGCGAGGCGGACGTTCTCGAACTTGGTGCCGGAATAGAGCGTGGGCGTGTTGAACTGGATGACGCCATTCACGGAATCTTTCACCGGACAGCTAAAGACTTCGCCATCGGGGATGTTGCGGTCGCCCTTGCACATCTTGGCGCCGATCTTCTTGATGCTGAAGGTGAGGTCGGTGCCGGGAGATTTCAGGTGCACCTTGTCCGCCTTCTTCATGCGCTTCTCGAGGGGGACCATGGCCTTGGCCATGCGCACGTAATCCATGGTGCAGACGTCGAAGTAGAAATTCTCGAAGGCTTCGGTGCTCATGCCGGCGGCCTGCGCCATGCTGGGCGTGGGCCAGCGGAGCACGCACCACTTGGTCTTGTTAACGCGGTAATTCTGCACCGGGCGGATGGTCTTCGAGTAAATGGACATGCGCTCGCTCGGCACGTCGGCAGATTCGTTGGCGTTGGCACTGCCGCGGATGGCGATGTAGGACTGCATCTTTTTCATCCGGAACATCTCGATGTCGCGGATGACGGCAGCGTGCTCAGGATTCGTTTCACGCACGACTTCGCGGCTGATGCGGGTGTGGCGCGTCTCGACGAAGGGCAGGGCGCCGACCTTGCGCGCGGCGCGCATGAGTTCCACGGTGAACTCGTCCGGGACATCGATCATGTCGAGCAGGACGCGTTCGCCTTTCTTGAGGGCGGTGGAGTATTCGATGAGAAGCTTGGCCAGTTTCGCGTAACGTGGGTCGGTCATAGTTGCTAAGTAACTAGACTAGACGGAGTTGGGGGAAAGTCCAGTTTTAGAGAAGGAGCGGCCCTGCGTGTTAAGCCGTTTTATGAAAGAGTGAGGCGCCTTGTTCATTGGAACGCAGCTTGCGAAAAGGGTTTGGGACCGGGTGGAACCGATCCTTACCTCGCGCTATTTGCGTATCACGCTTTAGCGGATTTCAACTCCAGCTTACGCAGGGCCTTTTCCTTCCGCTTCACTTCTTCACGCAAGAGCGTTTCGGCGGACCAGCCTTGTTGTTGGGCGTAAGCGGCTAGGTGGAACAGGTGTTCGGCGAGTTCTTTTTTGGACGGCGCTTTTTTAGTGCTGACCTTGCCATCGAGGAGCTTGGCTTTGCGGGCTTTCTTTACGAGCTTCTCGGCGCGTTGCAGGGCGGGGAGATGTTTCGGGATGCCATCGAGAGAGGAGGGACGCTCGTGTTGGGTGCCGACTTTTTCGGCGCGTTTGATGGCTTCCCAATTCGTCAGGACGTCGGCCACGGTGTTCACTTTCGTGTCGCCGAAGACGTGGGGGTGGCGGTTCACCAATTTGTCGGAGATGCGGTGGGCGATCTTGTCGAAATCAAAGGCGCCGCGTTCATGGCCGAGCTGGCAATGGAAGACGACTTGGAAAAGCATGTCGCCAAGTTCCTCGATCATCTCGGGTTCGTCATTGGCTTCGATGGCGTCGATGAGTTCGTAAACTTCCTCGATGGCGTGCTCGCGCAAGGTCATGTGGTCCTGCTCGCGGTCCCATGGGCAGCCATCGGGCGCGCGGAGGCGGGCGGCGATTTCGGTGAGGCGGTCGATGCCAGATTGTTTCTTGCGGGCCATAGGATTTTAACCACGAATGGACACGAATTTACACTAATGGGAAAAGTGGCGCTACGTGAACCAGTCTCAATTCGTGTCTATTAGTGTTCATTCGTGGTTAAAGAATAACCAGGTTATCGCGGTGGACGATCTCTACTCGTTTGGCGTCACCGGCGCGGATGAAATCGGAGTCGTAGGCGGCGATGCCGCGGGCGAACTCGGTGCCATTCAGGTCGCAAAGTTTCACGACTTCACCAGCGTCGAACTCGCCTTCGCAACGGGCAATGCCGGGTTGCAACAGGCTCTTGCCGGATTCGCGCAGGGCTTTCTTCGCACCGTCATCCACCACGAGGGTGCCCTTTGGTTTGTGGAAGAAGGCGATCCAGCGCTTGCGGCTTTTGAGTTTGCGTTCCTGCGGGAGAAAGAGGGTGCCGACTTCTTCGTGCAGGAGGATGCGATCGAGCGAATCGCCCTTGAGGCCCGAGGCGATGATAAGCGGGATGCCGGAGCGGGTGGCGATCTTCGCGGCCTGCATCTTGGAGAGCATGCCACCGACGGCGGTGGTGCTGGTGGTGCCACTGGCTTCGCCTTCGGCAGCTTCCACTTTTTCCACGGTGGACATCAGGCGCGCGTTCGGTTTGCCGAAATTTTCGATGACGCCATCAACGGTCGTGAGGATGACGAGCAAGTCAGCAGGGAGCAAGGCGGCGACGAGGGCGGAGAGCTTGTCGTTGTCGCCGAATTTCAGCTCGGTGAAGGAGACGGCGTCGTTCTCGTTGATGATGGGGACGACGTTGCGGTTGAGCAGGGTGACGAGCGTGTTGCGCGCGTTCAGGTTCCGCTCCTTGTGCTCGAGATCGGCATGCGTCAGGAGGACCTGGGCGACGTGAATGCCGAAGGGGGCGAAGAGGGATTCATACATCGCCATCAAACGGGACTGGCCGACGGCGGCGCAGGCCTGCTGCTCGGAAACCTCCGTGGGACGTTTATCAAAACCCAAGACGCCCATGCCAGCGCCGACCGCGCCGGAGGTGACGAGCACGACTTGTTTGCCGGCCTTTTGCAGGCGAGCAAGCTGGGCGACGAGCGCCCGCATCTGGTTCACGTCAAGGCGCTTCTGGGCATCGGTCAGCACGCCGGTGCCGACCTTGACCACGATCCGATCCATGTGCTTGAGCAATTCGCTCCGCATAAAATTCAGGGCGGGAAGCTAGCCAGAGGAGGGGAGAATGTCCAATGACGAAATCCGACCCCGAGCGGGAGGGCGCTGGGTTCATGACGTAGGAAGGGGGCAAGGTTTAAGCCAAGCTCCGGTTTTCACATGGAGAGGATCAGCCGGATTTTGCAGGGCAGTGGCGGTTGGTCAGGTCGCTTTCCCGGCTAGTTTGCGGGCAAGCTCAATGAGAACCCAAAGAATGCAACATTGAAGGACCAGGGAGAACACGATGCCGAAACCGAGATACGTCTGCGTCTCGGTAAGCTCCAGTTCGGAGATCTTGCGAAAGCCGGTGACAAGGATGATGGCGGCGATGAGCAGAACAATACCCTGACACAATTTGGGCAGAAGACTTTCGGGAAGGAGGGTGCGTCTGAACAAGCGGGCGATCATAAACTGGCCTTTCTATCTGAAGTTAACCAACACGGCTGCATCTCTATTTGACCAGACAAGCGGGCAAGTCTCACGCATGACGCAAATTCGGCGGCAACGCACCAGGCGCCGGTCAGATGGCGAAAGCAAGGGGAAGTGCAGATAGCCCGTAAATTCTGCCAGCGCGCATGATCAGGCGGGGCCGATGATCCGGCCCGCTTCATCCACCTTCCAATCGCCAGCGAGTGGCGGGCCGAAGAGGTCCATGCCGTGATCATCGAACAGCTGGCGAAGTTCAGCGAGCGAAAGGACCTCATGGATCTGTGGCTGGGTGTAACTGCCTACTTCGCGGAAGAATTCTTCCAGCGTGCCGGCGGGTTGATAGGTGTTGATGATTTTGACGGGTTGGTCATTCACGGCAGCCCAGACGTGGCCAACGTTACGAGGTATGAAAACGCTTTCCCCGGGGCGCACGCGGAAGTGCTTTTCGTTCACTTCGAAATCCAACTCGCCCGCGATGACGTAGATCCACTCATCCTGGTCACGGTGACGATGGCGCGGACCGGAGCCGCTGCCGGTGAATTCGAAAACGCACATCGCGCCGCCAGTATCCTTGGCGGATACCTTGCAATCATTCGGTTCGCCGCCGAGTTTGATGTGTTCATCAAAACGGTCTTTTCCGGCGGCGACGCTGAAGCCAACGAACATCTCCTCACTTTTCATTTTCTGGGTTCCTTCCAAGTGCCTGATGGTTTTATCGATGGTGTCGAGCAAGATGCGCGTCCGCGTCAGGTTCTTTTGCAGGACCTGGCGGTGGGACTGGAGGGCGGCGATTCTTTCGAAATCGGCATGGCCGAGGATTTCTTTGATTTGCTTCAGCTCGAAGCCCAGCTCCCGGTAAAACAGGATTTGCTGGAGGGTCAAGAGCTGGGGCTCCTCGTAGAACCGGTAGCCATTCGCCCCGAGACGGGCGGGCTTCAGCAGGCCCGTTTCATCGTAGAAATGAAGCGTGCGCACGCTGACGCCCGACATCGCGGCCACTTGTTTGACGGTGTAAGCCATCGTTTTTTATCCGCGAAGACCGGCATGGTCTCCGCAGACATGAGCACTCTCGGGAATCACGTAACGTGAGGGTCAAGGGATATTTTGCGAAAGGAGGCGATTTGGAAGAAAATTATGACGAAAGTATTGTCTGCTGGTGAAACGGCATCAGACGACATGGGGTGCCAGCAGTTCACGAACCCAATCGCTTTTCGCCCATTCGAATACAGATTTGCCTTTAGCATCCAGCAGGCTGGGACTAACGCCTTGCTTCAGAAATTCCTGGATGATCTGGTATTGCGCGGTCCGGGCGTTCTCAGCGCCGGAACCACGGCGGCCGGTGTTTTGCACCGCCAGATGGAAAGGGGTGGAGCCCGGTTTGTTCCGGATGGCGGGCTCACTTCCCGAGGCCAGTAAATATTTCACGGCGGCGGCGCAGCGGTTGCGGACCGCACGATGGAGCGGAGTCGCACCGTTCTGGTCAGGGGCATCGATGTCCGCTCCGGCCTGGAGCAGCAGTCGAAGGAGCGAAACTTGGCGACGAGGATTCCAGGCAGGGCTGTCCAAGTGGCCGTCTGCAGCGTAGTGGAGCGGCTGGCTATGGCGACGGTTCGCGGCGGCGACAGGATCTGCGCCGGCGGTCAAGAGCTGGCGGGCAATCTCCACGCGATAACCGGCGGCGGCCACGTGCAGGGCGGTGTCGCTGGAATAGACCCAGTGTGCGATCTGTGGCTCAAACCGGTCCTGCCGGGTGATGGGGCCTTGAGCCAAGCGGGGATGGTGGGCGAGCAAGGTTTTTACCCGGGCGTGATCGTCTGCGAGTATTGCAGCGAGCAAAGATGGCAGGGGGCTAGCCACGTGGAAGTGAACTGGAGTGGCTTAAGCCGCCCCGGAACATTTTCTGGCCCATTTGAACACGGCGGCAGTGGCCCAAATGAAAGCCACCACGGTGCAAACTAGTGTGGTATCCAGATATCTGACTTGGTGCAGATCGTAGAGCTGGTCGAAGTTGCCGCCTTTGAGCGTAGGAACGACGATCTCGGTAATCCATCGGCCGAAGAACAGGAGGGCGACGGCGATGGGGATGAGCCAACCGGTGAGGAGGAAAAGCTGGATTTGTTTTTTCATGTGCGGTGGTGTTGGGGTGTGTCTAACGGATAATATTCGGCAACGTGGTCGGCAAGGGGAAACAAGAGGTACGTGCGCTTTTGTCCTGGGCGACGTCAGGTTAGGGCGCGCGATCACTCATGGTGGCTTCATTTCGTGATCTCGATCAGGAAGGTATTCAGCCAGGTATCTTCCTCGGCGGTGCCGCGGCGAAAGGTGCTGTTATCCTTGATCCAGAGTTCCAATTTGCCCGCGTTCTCGCGCAACTCGGCGAGGCGGGGTTGCTTGCTGCCGCTTTCCTCAAGTTTGATGACTGCCAGCGGGGGGAATTTGGTGATCTGACCGTTTTGGATATCGACGTCCGGGGTGGTTTCCAGTTTGCGGGTCACGCCATTTTCCGTCCGGGTGATTGTCTTCCAGCTCGTTTTCTTGCCATTGATATCCAATTCGAATGAGGACGACGAAGAAGAGGTGCAGCCGCCTTTGCTGCAGCCGGTCAATACCATGAGGGCGAGGAGCAGAAGAGTCAGGCGGCGGAGCATTGATGGTGAAGATCCCTTGGACATAGGAAGTAGGATACTCATTTAGGGAAAGTTTCGTCAAATGGGGAACGGTCATCTCATTGATCCAAAAATTTATTTGCATTCATTTCAATCCTGTTGAATATTCAACCATATGGTTGAATATAGTTCGAAGTTGCTGGACCGGACTTTCGGGGCGTTGGCGGACCCGACGCGACGGCGGCTTTTGGAGCAGCTGGCCGTGGGGGATGAGTGTGTGACGGATCTGGCGAAGCGGCATGCGATGTCGCTGGCGGCGGTATCCAAGCACCTGATCGTGCTGGAGAAGGCGGGGCTGGTGAAGCGGCGGAAGCAGGGGCGGGTGCATTCGCTGAAGCTGGAGGCGAAGCCGATGCAGGAGGCGCAGGCGTGGATCGAGAAGTACCGGAAGTTCTGGGAAGGGAATTTGGATCAGTTCGAAAAATACTTGGAAACCCTACAAGCGAAAGAGTCTAAAAATGATAACGACAAAGAATGAAGTGCAGAAACCGGATAACGCGACGCTGGTGATCCGGCGTTTGCTGAATGCGCCGCAGGAGCTGGCGTTCCGCGCGTGGACCTCACCGGAACATATCA
>JAJNBN010000511.1 GCA_021156225.1 Verrucomicrobiota bacterium
GGAGGAAACATAAAACGGATCAGACAGGAAAGCACGCTTCAGGGAACGGTTAATAAAACTCAAAGGTCAAAAGGTGCGGTCGCTGGTTAGCCGGGGTCACTCTGTGTGTTCGTTATAAGCGCGAGGTGAAACCGGTTAACCGGGGGCGCCTCCTGACATTGTCTTGGGACTCTTTACCTAAATGGCTGGTTGGTTCCTGGTGGAGAGGGGACTGGCAGCGGTGTTTGGTAAGGCTGCGGGTAACGGACGACCCACTACCCCGACATGGATGTCGGGGCACATTGTGGCAGGGTCAGGAGGCGCCCGATCGGGCTAGGGCGATGGATTCCGCATTGACTTTCTACGCGGTAAACGGACCCATAGAGGAGTTATTCCACCATGAACACATTTTTGACGGCCATCGCAGGCGGACAGGCTATGAAATTGAATCGTTTGATGCTGGCAGGTTTGGCAGGGGTGCTCTTGGCGACTTCCGCACAGGCGCAGGAGTGGACGCGGTTTCGCGGACCGAACGGCACGGGCGTGAGCACGGCCAAGACGATCCCGGTGCAGTTCACGGAGAAGGATTATAATTGGAAGGTGCCGCTGCCGGGTGACGGACATTCCTCACCGGTGATCTGGGGTGACAAGATTTTTCTGACGGGTTCCCATGAGCAGCAGGGCGGGCTGATGGTGCATGCGGTGAGCGTGAATGATGGGCGGGTGTTGTGGCAGAAGGATTTTCCATTCCCGGCTTTTGCGAAGCATAAATTCAACAGCTACGCCTCCTGCACGCCGGCGGTGGATGCCGAGCGGGTGTATGTGACGTGGTCCACGCCGGAGCATAATATGCTGGTGGCGTTCAGCCACAAAGGAGACGTGGTGTGGCAGCGGGATTTCGGCGCTTACAAGAGCCAGCACGGTTCGGGTGTTTCGCCGATGGTTTATGAAGAGATGGTGATTCTGCCCAATGATCAGGATGAGAACAGCTCGCTGATCGCGGTGGATCGCAGGACGGGCAAGACGGTGTGGGAGACGAAACGCAACAACAGTGCCGCGGCCTATGGCACGCCGTGCGTGTATGAGCCGAAGGGTGGCAAGCCGCAGTTGATCTTCAACAGCCAGGCACATGGCATCACGGGTGTCGATCCGGCCACGGGCAAGACCGTGTGGGAATATGCGAAGGCTTTCAACAAACGCAGTGTGAGTTCGCCGGTGATCGTGTCGGGACTGGCGATCGGCTCATGCGGCAGCGGGGGTGGCGGAAATTATGTGGTGGCCGTGAAACCCGGTGATGACGCGAAGAACCAGCCCGCCACGCTGGTCTGGGAGATGAAGAAATCGGCGCATTATGTGCCTACGCCGGTGGTGGTGGGTGATCTGCTTTTCGGATGGAGCGATGCGGGCATCGTGACCTGCATGAAGGGACCTACGGGAGAGGTGTTATGGCAGGAGCGCGCGGGAGGGAATTTCTTTGGCTCGCCGATCGTGGTGGATGGGAAAATCTATGCGATCGCCACGAATGGCGAAGTGGTGGTGGTGAAGGCCGCGGATAAATTTGAGGTGCTCGGACGCAGCGCACTGGGTGAATTGACACATACGACGCCCGCAGTGGCCGGGGGCAAGATGTACATCCGCACTTTGAAACACTTGATCAGCCTGGGCGGCTCGAAGATGGCGCCGCTGAAGGCGACGCAATAGTGAAACGATGAGTTCGATCGCTGATGAGTTTCTGGTGGCCAGGCAAGTTTCAGAAGCCACCCGCAAGGAGGTCATGCTGGCCATGGCCAGACTTGACGAACCAGATCGCCAGTTCATTGCCGAACTGATCATCCGAAGATTCGCTGAATCAGCCCAGGCGGCGGAAGCGTTAAAGTTTGTCGCGAAGCGCAAGAAAGCATGGCTGCTTGCTTTGGGCGAAGACACTTACGAGGAGTTGGTGGCTGAGTTAACGGAGATAAAGAATGATTTGAAGTGGTCGAAGAGCAACCGCGGCCGCATGATTCTTTACGCCAATGACTATGCCTCGCAAGTCTATCAGCGGCTGCAAACGGTTTGAAGATGTCTATATCGGCAGCCATCCGGAAAAACTGCACATGCTGGTCGCTGGAAAAGTGATGTCGAACGCGGACCTGGATGATCTGAAGAAGCTGTTGCTCGCTTATCCCTGCCAATACCCGCTTCATTTCAAAGTGGAAGTCAAGTGACTTGCGTCAATCATCTGGCTCGACCTTTCCGGCAATTGCCTGACACTGGCCCCGTATGAAGACGTTGCCCCATACGCGTTCATGTTTTGTGTGCGGTTCGCAGAATCCCACCGGCATGCGCTTGCGGTTCACGGTGGATGAGGAGGGCGTTCACACTACGTTCACGCCGTGCGCGGATCATGTGGGGTTCAGCCGCACGATCCATGGCGGCATCCTTGCGACGGTGCTGGACGAGATCATGGCGTGGGCCTGCATCGCGCAGGGGAAGCAACTGGCGTATTGCGCGGAGATGACCACGCGGTTTCTGAATGTCGTGCGTCCCGGTGAGGAGGTGTTCGCCACGGCGAAGATCGTGGAAAATAAACGCGATAAACTTTTCCTGGCGGTATCCGAATTGAAGACCAAGGATGGTAAAGTGCTAGTGACTGCCACGGGCAAGTATTTGGCGATCAGGGGCGAGGCTTTGGAAGAGATGAAATCGGATCTCGTGGCTGACTCCGGCGATATCGTGTTGTGAGTGACAGATCACTTCGTCGCTTCAACAATCTCCTCAGAGGGCTCCAAGTGCGTCTTCCGTTGCCGGATAAAACGCACCAGCAATCCATCCAACGGACTGAACACCCACGCGAGCGTGAAGAGTACACTCGCCATCACCACCATCGCGCCGGCCATGGAACAGTCCAGCCACGTGGCCAGATGCACGCCTAGCACTGAACTCAAGGCGGCCACCAGTACCGTCAGTGCATGGATGACCGGCAAGCGATGTGACAGCATGAACGCCGTGGCGCCCGGCAAAATGAGCATCGCCACCACCAGCACTGCGCCAACGGATTCAAACGCGCTCACCACCACGATCGAGAGCCAGCACATCAACGCGTAATGTACAAACGTGGAATTGATGCCCAAGGACGTCGCCAGTCCCGCATCGAATGAACTTACGAGCAGTTGTTTGTAAAACAATGTCACCAGCAAAACGGTGGCCAGGGTAACCAAACCCATCCGGGAGACATCCACGGGAATCACCTGCCAGAAACCGTCCGCTTGCACGGCAGCTTTGAAATCAGGCGGCAATTCCGCGCCGATGTAACCGATCTCGCCATACAAGACGCATTCCTGGTCCAGATCGATCTGTGAAGCAAACACGCTGATCAAAATCACGCCGATGGCAAACAGACTGGTGAAAGCGATGCCGATGGCTGCATCCTGCTTCACCCGGCTTTTCTTGTGGATGACCTCGATGAGGATGGTGGTGACGATGCCTGCGATCAAGGCACCGATGAACATCGGCCACGTACCGCGGCTTTTGGACCACAAGAAAGCGACTGCAATGCCCGGCAGCACGCTGTGACTGATGGCATCGCCCACGAGGGCCATGCGGCGCATCATGAGATAATTGCCCACCAGGCCACACGCAGTCGCCACGAAGAAGCCCATGAGCGCGATCAGGAAATTCGCACCAAAGCCATCCACCCACGGTGCGATGACGTGTTGCTGCCAGTCAAAGGGTGGGATGAGTTCGCTCATGTCCGTTTGCCGTAGCCCACGGCATCTTGGGTGCGTTCCGGCGGCGTACTGCCGCGCTGGATGTCCGCCTGTCCTGGAATAAGTTTTCCATGTGGATCATGCGTGGCGTAGTTCAACCGCTTCTCGAGCTGGCGCACCACGTCCTCGCCCAGCACGTGCTCGATCTTCTCGGCGTCTTCATGCACATGATCGGCGGACATCTGCGCGGCATTCGTGAGATACAATTCCCACAGGCGATGATTCCGCACGATGGCGCAGGCCCGTTGCCAGCCTTCCGGCGTCAGAAAAACCGTGTGATCATCGTCCTGCAACGTGGCGAGGTCATGCCGCTTCAATTCGCGGACTTGTCCCAGGATGTCTTCCATCGTCTCGCGACGGCGTTCGGCCAGTTCCGTGGCCGTGACCCCTTCGGGTTTGAAGTCGCGCGCTTCGAGTACATGGTAAACGGACTTGAGCGTGTTCTCCCGTTGGATGCGTCGGCTGCGTGAAGTGCGCCGCCACCAGCGCATGATCACCCCATGCTGCGGAGCGAACAGGAAAGCTGCGCCAAACACCGTGCTCGCACCCAGCACCATGAACGGACCCGTAGGCAAGCTTGGTCCGAGGAACGAGAGGAACGCACCCGCCGCACCCGAAACCATGCCGAATATCGCGGCCAGGATGAGCATGCGATGCAACCGATCCGTCAGCAGATACGCTGCGGCAGCAGGCGTGATGAGCATCGCCGACACCAGCACCACGCCGACTGCTTGCAGCGCGATGACCACCGCGAACGCCAGCATCAACATCAGCGCGTAATGCATCACCTGCACCGGAACGCCGGTCACGCGCGCAAAGCCAGCATCAAAACTCGTGACCAGAAATTGTTTATAGAACAGGCCAATGACCACGAGCGTGAGCACCGTAATGATCGCCATCAGCTTCACGTCGTTCGGTCCCAAGGCCGCTGCCTGGCCGAACAGAAACTTATCGATGCCGCTTTTGTTACCGGTCGGCAGGCGCTGGATCATCGTCACCATGCAGATACCTATGGAGAAGAACGCTGCTAGAACCAATCCCAGCGCCGCATCTTCTTTCAGTTTCGTCGTGTGTTTGATCGCGCCCACCACGGCGGTGCCCAGCAATCCTGCGACGGTCGCTCCGACAAAGATGGCCACGGGATCCTTGGTGGTGTTCCAGAGAAAGCCCAAGGCGACGCCGGGCAATACCGCGTGGGAAAGCGCATCACCGACCAGAGCCAGCTTGCGCACGACGATAAAGCTGCCCATCACCCCGCATGAAATTCCCAGGAGGATTGAGCCTAGCAAGGCATAGCGCACCGCCGGGTCTTGAAACGTGAAGAAACGTAGGGCTTGCTCGCTGACGGTAGTTTCGGAGATGTCGCCGATTTTAGCAGCGTAGGTATCCATTCCGAAACACAGCAATCCCAACGCCAGGATGACATAGCGTAGATGGTGGATGGTGGATTGTAGATGGTGATTTGGCATCGCACACCTTACGTCTTTTGCCGCACGGCTTCCGCCACTTCCGCGAGAATCGTCAGCCGCCCGCCATACGTCTTCTGCAACAGTTCATAGGTGAAGACGTCTTCCGTCGGTCCAAAAGCGACGACGCGCATGTTCAGCAACAGCAGCATATCGAAGTAATTGCGTGCCGTGGGCAGATCATGATGCACGACGAGCAACGTTTTGCCTTTCGACTTCAGCTCATGAAGCAGCTCGATGATGGCCGCTTCCGTCGCTGCGTCCACGCCCGCGAAGGGCTCATCCATGAAATACAGGTCGGCTTCTTGCGCAAGGGCGCGGGCGAGGAAGACGCGTTGCTGCTGGCCGCC
>JAJNBN010000512.1 GCA_021156225.1 Verrucomicrobiota bacterium
ACTGAGCGGGTCGTCACCTGGATGCAGGCACATCATCCTGCGATCGTGTACATCACGGGAGGAGCACCGGAATTGAATCCGCATGTTCGCTTTCTGGTCAAAGCCGCTCGCGCCTGGGGAGCCAAGGTAATCGACCGAAATAACCTCACCATTCTCTCCGAACCGGGCTATGAAGACCTTCCAGCGTTTCTTGCTGAGAACGAAGTTGAAATCATCGCTTCCCTGCCCTGCTACCAGCCCGAGAATGTGCGCAAGCAACGCGGCGATGGCGTTTTCGAACGCAGCATAACCGGATTGCAAAAACTGAATGCCGTGGGCTATGGCACGAAGCTCCCCTTGCATCTGGTTTATAATCCTGTGGGGCCCGCTTTGCCACCGCCCCAAGTCGAACTCGAACAAGACTACAAGGAAGCCTTGGGCCGGGATTATGGGATCGTCTTTCATCAGCTCTTCACCATCGCCAACCAGCCGATCGCCCGTTTCGCGGAGGATCTGCGCAAGCAAGGCCGCTGGGAGGAATACATGGAATTGCTCGTCAATAGCTTCAATCCCGCGACCATCGAAGGGTTGATGTGCCGCAATACCTTGAGCGTAGGATTTCAGGGGGAAGTGTATGACTGCGATTTCAATCAGATGTTGAACCTTCGACTGCACAGCCCTCAGCCGCTCTTCCTGTGGGATGTGACGTCCGCCTCTTTGGAAAACTCTGCGATTCTGACCGGCAACCATTGTCTCGCCTGCACTGCCGGATGCGGCAGCAGTTGCACTGGTGCCCTAACCGAGTGATTTTCGGGAATAAGACTCCAGCCTGCTCCTCATGCGCCCATGGAAAACGCGGAATTCGAGCAACTCGTGAATCAGTATTACGAGGCGCTCTACCGCTTTGCCCTGAGCCTGACCCGCAGTGAGGCGGCCTCGTGCGATCTGACGCAACAGACCTTTTATCTGTGGGCCGCGAAAGGTCATCAACTGCGAGATCGGACCAAGGCCAAGTCATGGCTTTTCACCACGCTCCATCGAGAGTTCCTCGGCAGCAAGCGAAGAGAAACCCGGTTTCCACATCATGAAATGAAGGAAGTGGATCATGAACTGCCGACTGTCTTGCCCACGGTGGTCAATGACCTGGATGGCAGCACCGTCATGGAATCCTTGCTGCTGGTGGATGAACTTTACCGCGCGCCCCTGATGCTGTTTTATCTTGAAGATTTTTCGTATCAGGAAATCGCGGAACAGTTGGAGATACCCATCGGCACCGTGATGTCACGCCTGAACCGGGGCAAGGCGCAGTTGCGTCAGTTGGTCGCCGGAGCAAGCCAGTCCAAGTCTGAGAAAATCATCTCCCTTAACGACACCCGGAAGGAGGCGAAATCCCGTGGATAAGAGCGAAGCCAAAATCATCCTGCAAGCCTACCGAGCCAATGGTGCCGATGCCACGGATCCGCATTTCACCGAAGCCCTGCAACTGGCGGGAATTGACGCAGAATTGAAAGCGTGGTTCGCCGAACAGCAAGCCTTTGACCGTGCCATCAGTGCCAAACTGCGCTCTGCACCCGTTCCAGCAGATCTCCGCGCCAGCATTCTTGCCGGCCGTAAAGTGGTCCCAGCACCTATCTGGTGGCGACGGCCAGCGGCACTGATAGCTGTGGTGGCCGCAATGCTCATGCTTTTGGCGATACCGTTCATGCTGCAAACGCGTAACACGCCACAGTTCTCGGAATTCAAGCGTGATAGCATGTCGTTTCTCGATTCATTGAACAAGCTCGACATGAGCAGCAAGGATCATGAAACAGTCCGCGCCTGGCTCGCGGCACATGGCGGGCATAAACAGTTCTCGCTCCCCACTCAACTTGGCGGCAAACCCAGCCTCGGTTGCCGCATCTTCGAATGGAAAGGCAACAAGGTCACGCTGATCTGTTTCAACACGACCGTGGGCAAGAAATTCGAAGAAGTCCATCTGCTCGTGGTGGATGAAAGAGCCATTCGCAACCGCCCGCCCGAAGGGAAGCCCGTGTTTGAAAGCAATGGCGAATGGGACACGGCGAGCTGGCGTGATGACGGGCTGGCGTACGTGCTCTTTGGGCACGCGAAGAACCACGGGAAGCTGGAGCAGTTGTTTTAGCCCATCACTGCCGCTCGTATTCACCCTTGCTCGTTTTCTTAAGCACGGTGAAACCCGCCTTCTTGGCATCCACCACGGAAAGCGGCGCGGTGATGCGTGGCACGCTGATCTGCGAGATCAACTTGCGCACCGGCTTCTTGCACGCCGGGCACTTGGTCAATTCGGCAGCCGACATGGGGCGATGCAGGGTGAACTTGCCACCGCAAACCTTGCAGCCACCTTCACACAGTTCGTATTCGTAGATCGGCATAATCGTCTCTCAGTCTGGCCACAACATACTACACCGCCACGCACGCTTCAATATCCCGGCGAATCTTGGCCTCATCCAAGTTCTTACCGATGAACACCAACTGCGTCTCCTTCACTTCATTGGGTTCCCAAAAACGATCCGGTTTGGCCTCATACATCATCTGCACGCTGTGATAGAGGACGCGTTTCGCCTGCCCTTTCAGATACATGAAGCCCTTGCTGCGATAGAGGTTCTCCGCCGCGGGACCGCTCAGCAATTCGCTCAACCACTTCTCCATCTTGGCCTGATCCAATGGTCGCTTTTCCTTCACGAAGAACGAGCGCACTTCGCTATCATGATGCGCATGACCGTGGCCATGATCATGGTCGTGTCCATGCCCGTGATCGTGGTCATGATCGCAGTGGTCGCAATCATCATGATGCTCTTCCTCTTCCACGTGGATGTCTTTCGCCGTGCTCAGGTCACGCGCCTTGAGATCAAGAATCCGTTTCAAATCGATCTGTGAACGTTCCGTGCGATAGATCTTCGCCAGTTGATTCATGTGACGTAGCATGTGCTCGATGCGATCCGCCTCCGCCATCGTCACCAGATCCGTCTTGTTCAGCATGATGACATCCGCGAAGGCGATCTGCTGACGCGTCTCGGGCGCCTGCTTCAACTCCTGTTCCACATGCCGCGCATCCACCACCGTCACGATGCTATCCAGCCGCACTTTGCTCGCCAGTTCCGGGATGAAGAACGTATGCGCCACCGGACTTGGATCCGCCAAGCCCGTCGTCTCCACCAGCACGTAATCGAACTTCTTGTTGTGATTCACCAGCATGCTCAGGCTCTTCACCAGATCACCCCGCACGCGGCAGCAGAGGCAACCGTTGTTCAGATCCACCACCTCCTCATCCGCATTTACCAACAGACGGCTATCCACATTCACTTCGCTGAACTCATTCACGATCACCGCCACCTTGTATCCGTGCGGCTGGGTCAGGATGTAGTTCAACAACGTGGTTTTCCCTGCTCCGAGGAACCCCGTCAGGATCGTCACTGGCACCGGTGCTTTTGCTTTCATGCGGCAGATAGTGATTGCGTGGAACGGCTATTATTCAAGCCTCAAATGATACGGGGCATTCTCGCCCGATTTTGGAGCTTTTTCC
>JAJNBN010000513.1 GCA_021156225.1 Verrucomicrobiota bacterium
CCGCAACGCCCGCTCGGTCTGCTTGAACGCCGCGATGTCCAGATGGATTCCCGCCCACCGCACGATCTCACCCTGACTGTTGCGGATCGGCACACCGCGGGAAAGAATCGGATGCCATAAATTGTCCCGCCCTTTGAAACGGTATTCGCGTTCCCAAAAAGTGCCGGAGCGGGCACATTGCTGCCAGGCCCGCATCGTGGCCTCAAAGTCCTGCGGATGCATCACCTCCCGCACGCCTTTCTCCGAGAACTCCCGCTGGCTGAGACCGATCAGCTTCAGAAACGATTCGCTGGCATAAATATTATTACCCTCGGGATCATTTACCCAGATGCCGTAGTTGATGGATTCGCCGATTGCCCGGTATAGCTGTTCGCTGGATCGCAGGTTGTCGTTCGCCGTGGTCAGCTCCACGGTGCGGGATCTTACCCGGTTGTCCAGGTCCAGATTGGACCGCAGCAGAGCCTCCTCCGCCTTCTGCCGCTGGGCGATCTCAAGCTCCAGCGCCCGGTTGCTGGCCTGCAGCGCACGGGTCTTCCGGAACAGCTCCACAAACACCGCCACCTTGGATTTCAGGATCTGCGGGTTGATCGGCTTGTTAAGATAATCCACAGCCCCCACCCCGTATCCCTCCAACACATCCTTGTCGTCCTGAAAATAGGCCGTCAGGAAGATGATGGGGATGTGCTGGGTCCGCTTCCGTTGCTTGATGAGATGCGCAAGCTCGAGGCCGCTCATCACCGGCATCTGGATGTCCAGAACGATGACCGCGAAGTCCTCCCGGATCAGCAGCATCAATGCCTCATCGGCAGTCTGCGCCCGCACCAGCCGGTGCTCCGGGGATTTCAGGACAACCTCGATCACTTCGAGGTTTCTCACCTCGTCATCAACCAGGAGAATATTGACTGGATCGTTCACGTTGTTATTCCGACCCTGGCTCAACGGTAGAGCCAAACCCGCAAGAGAGACAACAGTTCATTTGTATTCACGGGCTTCGCGATGTAGTCGGAGGCACCGGCCGCGAGACATTTCTCACGGTCACCTTTCATGGCCTTGGCCGTGAGCGCCAGAATCGGCAGGGCTCCGAATCGCGGATCCTTCCGGATCTCCCGCATGGTCTGATAGCCGTCCATGTCCGGCATCATGATGTCCATGAACACCACGTCGATATCCTGCTGTTCCTGCAGCATCTCGATGGCGTGACGGCCATTGGTGGCACTCACGATATCCATCTCGTGATTTTCCAACATGGTAGTGAGGGCGAAGATGTTGCGCGCGTCATCATCGACGATCAGAACCTTTCTGCCTCTCAACACCTCGTTGGAGGCGTGCAGACGATCTAGCATCTTCCGCTTGGATTCGGGCAGACCGGTCACCACACGGTGCAGGAACAGGGCCGTTTCATCGAACAGGCGTTCGGGCGATTGCACGTCCTTCAGGATGATGCTCTTGGCCACGCTGCGGAGCTGCTTCTCTTCTTCCGCGGAGAGTTCCTTGCCGGTGAACACCACCACGGGAACATCCCGCAGATTGCTCTCCGTCTGGATGCGCTGGAGCAGTTCAAAACCGCTCATATCCGGCATGCGCAGATCCATCACGCAACAGTCGAACGGGCAATCCAGCAACTTTTCAAACGCCTCGGTGCCAGTTGATGCCGTGACGATCTCGATATCGTCATGCTGGAGCAATTCGACGATGCCTTTGGCTTCGATCTCATTATCCTCCACCACCAGCAGGCGTTTAACGCGTGGAGCGACGAAGTTTTTGATACGGCTGAAACACTGTTCCAATCCTTGGGTCGTGGCCGGCTTGACCACATACGAGAACGCGCCGTGCGAAAGGCCATGCTGGCGCTCTTCCTCCACGGAGATGATCTGCACCGGGATGTGCCGCGTCTCGGAAGACAGCTTCAGATTATTAAGCACCGTCCAGCCGAGCATGTCCGGCAGGAAGATATCCAGCGTGATGGCGGTAGGCTGATACTGCCGCGCCATGGCGAGGGCCGTTGAGCCGCGATTGGCCACAATGCCCTTGAAGGCTTTCTCCCGCGCCAGTCCCAGCAACACTCTCGCATAATGCGGATCGTCCTCCACGATGAGCAGCACTTGGTCACCCTGCTCGATCTGGTCGCGATCATCCTGGATGACGTCTTCCCGGGGTGCCGGCAACGCGATGATGCTGGTATCCGAGGTGCGTTTCTTCTCTTCCATCGGCTGCAGGTAGAATAGCGGCAGATACAGGGTAAAGGTACTTCCTTCACCCGGCACGCTGTTCAAACGGATCTCGCCGCCCAGCAGCGTGGCGAGTTCGCGAGAGATGGCCAGACCCAGGCCCGTGCCACCGTACTTACGGCTGGTACCGGCGTCCGCCTGTTGGAAGGCTTCGAAGATGAGCTTCTGTTTCTCTGGGGCGATGCCGATACCGCTGTCCCGGATGGCGAACGCTACCACCTGGGGCGACAAAGACAGGACGGGATGCCCGGGCGTCCAGCCTTCGGTGACCATCGAGACCTTGACGCCCACACTGCCTTGCGCCGTGAATTTGAAGGCGTTTGAAAGCAGGTTCTTCAAGATCTGCTGCAAACGTTTCGGGTCCGTGCTGAATACCCGGGGCAAGGCCGGATCGAAATCCACATGGAATGGAAGGTTCTTGGAATCGGCGATGTGGCGGAAGTTGCGCTCCACGGAATCTTTCAACGAATTGAAGCCCAGTTCCTCCGCCTCTACCTTCACCGTGCCGGATTCGATCTTGGAAAGGTCCAAAATGTCGGTGATCAGGTTGAGCAAGTCTGAGCCGGATGAATGGATGTTGCGGGCAAACTCCATCTGCTTGGTGGTAAGATTGCCGTGCGTGTTCTCCGCAAGCTGTTGGCCCAAGATCAGAATGGAATTCAACGGCGTCCGCAGCTCGTGCGACATGTTCGCCAGGAATTCGGATTTGTATTTGGAGGTCAGAGCCAGCTCAGCCGCTTTTTCTTCGAGTGCGCGGCGGGCCAGTTCCACCTCGCGGTTCTTGCGTTCCACCTCAGCGTTCTGATCGGCGAGCTGCCGGGCTTTCTGCGCCAGCTCTTCGTTCGTTTGCTGCAACTCTTTCTGCTGCGATTGCAACTCCACGGTAAGCTGCTGTGATTGTTGCAGGAGGCTCTCTGTCCTCATCGTCGCTTCAATCGTGTTCAACACAACACCGATGGATTGCGTCAACTGTTCCAAGAAGGCCAAGTGCGTCACACTGAACTGACGCAAGGAGGCCAGCTCGATCACCGCCTTGGTTTCACCTTCGAACAGCACGGGCAACACGAGGATGCTCGCCGGTCCGGCGCTGCCCAGGCTGGAATGGATGCGGGTGTAATCCGGCGGCGCGTCATTTAGCAGGATTCGCTGCTTCTCCACCGCGCACTGACCTACCAAGCCTTCGCCGACAATGATCCGTTCCGGCTGATCGTTGCGTTGAGCATAACCCGCCAGCAGCTTAAGATTCGGGCGGGCATTGGGATCCAGATCCATCTGGTAGATCGTGCCTTG
>JAJNBN010000514.1 GCA_021156225.1 Verrucomicrobiota bacterium
TCTTGTGCTTCCGGCTTGGCCTTGGCGAGAGTGGTCTCGACTTTCTTCACCTTGGCTTCCACTTTACCAGCGGTCTTCTGGGCATCCTTGAGAGCAGCAGTGGCTTCGTCGGCGAACCGTTTGTCGAACTTGGCGATGTTCTTCAGACCATCCCAGCGATCGGTCACATTGCCCGCCTGTTTCCTGGCTTTCGCGATATCTTTATCGGCTGAAGCGACAATACCTTTGGCTTCTTCGATCGAGCCGATCAATTTCTGATGATCGGCATCCTTGGCGGCATAGGCGTCTTTGGCCGCATAGACCTTCACGTTGAACTGCGCCGCCTGAATCTCCGTGAGTTTGACTTTTTTGGAATCGATCTGCCCATTGGCTACCTGGATGGCAGCCTCGGTATCGCTGATCTTTTTCTTGGCAGCATCCAGTTTCACCTTGTCGGCTTGCTGGCCTTCGACGGCAGCGAGTTCTTCCTTGGCGGTGGCCAAGTCGGTGTTCAGCTTGGTCAAGTTGACCTGAGCAGTCTCGATCTCCTTCTGAACCGTTTCGAAGCGTTGTTCGAGGGTAGGCGGATTGGCGCTGAGTTCGCCCACCAGTTTGCCATCTTCAGCATTCCAGACGTAGATGTTACCGGCCCAGTCACTGGCGATGGCGCGCTTGCTGTCGTGAGTGAAGGTGGCGCGGACGGGGATGTCATTGGTGACGGCGAAGGATTTCTTTTTGTTGCCGCCGTTCGCATGGAGTAAAGCTGTGTGCCGGTAGCAGGTTCCCAAACCAAGATGCCACCCACGCGGTCACCCGTGGCGAGGTATTTGCCATTCGGGCTGAACTCGGCTGCAGTGACCCAGTCCGTGTGCTTCTTCAAGCTGTACTTCTGCTGGCCGTCCGCTGTGGAATAAATTTTGACGAGCTTGCTGGGGCCACCGAGCGCGATCCATTTTTGGTCGGCGCTGAGATCGGAGGCGAGGACGGTGTCGAACTCTTCACCCACGGTGATGATCTTTTCTCCCGTCACGACATCCCAAACCGTGGCCAGACCGATCTTCGCGCCTTCACCACCAGCGGCGAGGAGCATCTTGCCATTGCGGCTGAAACGCACTTGCGCGGGATGGCCGCTGGGGAATTTGACGATGCCGGAAAGTTCGAGCGTATCCGTGTTATAGACCAGCACCTGATGCTGGCCGGTGAGCGCGACAACAGGAGCCCAAGGACTCGAGGCCATGCCGAGTACGGCAGTCGTGCGGCCAGTGCGCACCGAAGGTTCCAGCAACCAATCTTGGGGCAGGGCAGGGGGGCCATCAGGTTTGCCGAGCTTGGAAAGGTCTACGGCCATGTCCACCTTGGGAGCGGAGGAGGCGATGGCTTTGCTGCCGGAATTTTCCAACAGGCCACCCGCGATCCACTTCTTGATCAATTCCAGTTCTTTGTCGGTGATCTTGCTGTTCGGCGGCATCTTCGGCTCTTCCATGTGAGCCACTACCTTGTATAACTTGCTGCCATCGGGATCGCCGCTGGAAAGGCCGGAACCGGAACTGCCGCCCTTCAAAGCTGCTCCGAAAGTGCTGAGGTCCAAATCACCTTTGGAGGCGTCCTGACTGTGGCATTTGAAACAGTTGTTGCGGAAGATGGGAACGATGTGTTCCTGATAGTTGATCTTCTCTTGGGCACTGGCTTGAGTGACCAATCCGGCTTGCAACGCAGCGATTCCGAGGCCACCGAGGACGATCCGTTTCCAATGTTTCACCATCATATCGTTACAGCTTGAATCAATGGTTGAACATGAACTCCTTGGAGTTCAGCAGGGACCAGAAGAGGTCATTCAAGGCCTCTTCCTGCTTTTCCTTCTGGACGAGGAAAGGCTCCAGTTTTTCCAATTCGGTCGAAGTCGGCTTGCGCGCGAGCGTGCGGAGATAGAGGTCTTCCACAATCTCGTTAGGCTGTTTGCCGGCGGCGACGAGTTTCTTTACCACGCCACCGTTCTGCACCTTGTTGTTCACGGTATCACCGTTGAGCAAGTGCAAGGCTTGCGAGAGGTTCGGCTCCATCTTCACTTCGCAGGAGCAGACGGTTTCGCGAGTGGCGCGGCCGAAGGTGGTAAGGAAGTAGCTGGTCACATTACCGTCGGCGATCTGCACGGCGTTCATGCCCTTGGGTGTTTTGTTAAAACGCTCCTGGGATTCGGTTACCTGATTGATGGCGTCGAGCAGGATCTCGGCGCGCATGCGGCGGATGCTGCCTTTGGTGAAATTCACCGTGTCGGACGCATTGCTTTCGTTCGCCTGGGTGGCAAGCTGGTAAGTGCGAGAGTTGGTGATGTCACGCACCAGCGCCTTGAAGTCGTAGTTCGAGGCGGTGAAACGCTTGGCCAGTTCTTCCAGCAATTCAGGGTTTGAAGGCGGATTGCTGATGCGCACGTCATCCACTGGATCGATGATGCCGCGACCGTAGAAATGCGCCCACACGATGTTCACGAGGTTGCGCGCGAAATACGGATTTTGCGGGGAAGCGATCCATTCGGCGAGCACCGCGCGGCGGTCCTTGTCTTTCACATCCGCCGGACCACCACCGAGGAAGGTGGGTGGCACCGGGCGCTTCGTGACGGGATGATTGATCTCACCACCGCCACGATTGAAGACGATGGTATCACGCGGATCTTCGCCGCGTTTACGGCCGACCTGTGAGAAGAAGGAGGCGAAGCCGTAGTAGTCATTCATCGTCCAGCGGTCGAACGGATGGTTGTGACATTGGGCGCACTGGATGCGCATGCCCATGAACACCTGGGCGATGTCTTCCGACATCTTCATCACGTCAGTCTCCAGCTTGTAATAGTTGGCAGGCGGATTGTTGAACGTGGAACCATTGGCCGAGACGATGGCCTTCACCATGTCGTCCACGGGCACGTTGCTGAGGATCTGTTCACGGAGCCAGGTGTAGTAGGCCATCGTGTTCTTCTCGGAGAAATACTCGCCATTATCGGGGACACTGCGGACGCGCAGGAGTTCGCCCCATTTCATCACCCACATGTCGGCGAATTCAGGCTTGGCGATGAGTTCGTCGATGATGCGTTCACGCTTGCCCGTGCTGATGTCGGATTCGAATTCTTTCAGCTCCTGCGTAGTGGGAAGGCGGCCGATGATATCGAGGTAAACCCGGCGCAGGAACTTGTTCTCGGCCACGACAGCGGAGGGTTCCACGCGGATCTTCTTCAACTTGTTATAGACCAGCTCGTCGATGTAGTTCTTCGCCTCGATCTGCGGGAACTTGAAATCTTGTCCTTTCGGAACCACCAGTGCCTGCACTCCGACGGTGAAGGTTTCGAAGCGGGCCATGACGAAGGCTTCGCCGCGTTCGGCGGAGGTGAGCTGGCCTTGCGGCGTGACTTTTACGGCCACGTCATTGTTGCTGGAGAAAGCGGCCAGGGAAGTGACGTCACGATCGGTGCCATCAGAGTATTTGGCGCGGACCACAATGCGTTGCGTGGTGTTGGAGCCTTCCAGCACAGCTTGGGTCGGGAAAATTTCAGCACTGATCGCCGTGGGAATATCTTTTGGATCTTTCGGAGCACCCGCTTGGATCCAGCGGAGGACTGTCTGGTAGAGTTCGCTCTCGGGTTCAAAGAGTTTGCCACCTGTATGTTGCACCTGGCCGGCACCTTTGGTCAGCAGGAGGCTGTCCTCGGGGATGGCAAGATTGATACGGCGACCAATGATTTCCCGAGTCAGATAATCGTAATCGCCATCCGCATTGTAACCAAAGAGGGAGAGGCGGAAGCCGTCTTTACCACGCGCGGCACCATGGCAACTGCCCGCATTGCAACCGCTCTTCATGAAGACCGGCATCACATCCAGTGCGAAGCTGATGGGGCGTTCCTCCTGCGCTTTCGTCACTTTGACCGGCACGGAAAGTTTCTGGCCTTCGAAGCTGACCTTCAGTTCGGTTTCGCCGTCCGCCACCGGATAGACGGTGAAATTCTCGATCTTGCCCAGCGCGGCATTGCCTAGGCTGATCTTGGCCTTGGCCGTCACGTCACGCGTGGTGCCATTGTCATAGCTCGCGTGCACGAGGAAGGACTGGCGATCCCGCTTGGTGCTCAGATTGATATCTGGCGGGTAAATCTTTACGTCCACCAACTTGGCTTCTTTGGCCGAGAGCGAACCCGCGGCGAGAAGGGTGGCGGTCAGGAATGTCAGGCAACGCTTCATGATCCGGATAACTGCTGGCTAATTGGCTTA